>NZ_MPOB01000009.1 GCF_002148795.1 Oceanibaculum nanhaiense
ATCACAGCCGATTCCAGCCCCGCAAGCCGGAATCGCCAACCGACTCTGTCGACTCACAAACTCCCCGGACGGACACTGAGTCATTTCCGCAACAGGTTGATTCTTCTTAGCGAATCGATCCGGTTGCGCTTGACGGCATTGGAGTCGCTGTGATTCCATCGAGCCATGGACGCCATTCGTGAAATACGCCGCCGCGCGCGACATGCTGTAGGCCCGGTCTGCGGGGCGCTGCTGCTGGGCTATTTCGTCTATCACGCGGTGCAGGGCGAGCGCGGGCTGCTGGCCTGGCGCCAGGTTGATCAGCAGATTGCCGGGGCCGAGGCGACATTGGCCGAGGTGCAAACCGTTCATGAACGGCTGGCGCGCAAGGTGTCCCTGCTGGAACCCACCAGCATTGACCCTGATATGCTGGATGAGCGGGCCAGGATCATGCTGAATCTTGTCCATGCCGATGAGCTGGTGGTTTTTGCTGCGTCTGCGAACGGTTTTTCTGTTACGCCAGACTTGCCGCCAGCCCCAGACTTTCGCGCTGCAAAATCGATGGTCGCACAGGCGCCTGCCATCGCAAAAGCTGATTAACTGAATTTCAGTTAATTCACGATTTTTTCAATATTTTCAATTTATTAAGACGCCCTTGATCGCATCGGGGGATTGCACTATTTCTTGCCCAGGTTCTGGGGGCGCCGATCAAGCAATTAGGCTTGCCGGCAATTTCTCCTATATACTGGATGGTGATGGTTAATGGCTGTGATGCAGCCGGCCACCATCCAACGCATGAGCGCGATCATATGAGCGCGACTGAAGGGAGGCGTTATGGCTAGTACCAGCAGCAAAACCGGAACAAAAAGTGCTGCCAACCGCAGCACAGCCAGCCGCACGGCGACGAAAGCCAAGAGCACGCCGGCCAAAGGCGCGCCAAAGGCGTCGCTCGACGAGCTGAAGCATCATTACCGCGAAATGCTGCTGATCCGCCGTTTCGAGGAGAAAGCGGGCCAGCTTTACGGCATGGGCCTGATCGGCGGCTTCTGCCATCTCTATATCGGCCAGGAGGCCGTGGTGGTTGGCATGCAGGCCGCCATTGAGGATGGCGATTCGGTCGTCACCTCCTACCGCGACCACGGTCACATGCTGGCAACCGGTATGGAATCGCGCGGCGTGATGGCGGAGCTGACCGGCCGCAGCGGCGGCTATTCGCGCGGCAAGGGCGGCTCCATGCACATGTTCAGCCGCGAGAAGAATTTCTATGGCGGGCACGGCATCGTCGGTGCCCAGGTGCCGATCGGCACCGGCATCGCCTTCGCCAACCAGTATGAAGAGAATGACCGGGTCTGCCTCACCTATCTGGGCGATGGCGCGGTCAATCAGGGCCAGGTCTATGAGAGTTTCAACATGGCCGCCCTGTGGAAGCTGCCGGTCATCTACATCATCGAGAACAACCAGTATGGCATGGGCACCTCGGTGCAGCGCGCCGCCGCCGGACCTGACCTCGCGCATCGCGGCCATGCCTACGGCATTCCCGGCGAAGTCGTGGACGGCATGAATGTGCTGACCGTGAAGGAGGCCGGCGAGAAGGCCGTGGCCCATGCCCGCGCCGGCAAGGGGCCGTACATACTGGAGATGAAGACCTACCGCTATCGCGGCCACTCCATGTCCGATCCGGCCAAGTACCGGACCAAGGAGGAGGTCAACAAGATGCGGCAGGAACGCGACCCCATCGACAATGTGCGCAAGATGCTGCTCGACGCCGGCGCGGCCGAGGATGATCTGAAAATCATCGACCGCGAGGTGAAGGACATCGTGACCGACGCCACCGATTTTGCACAGACCAGCCCGGAGCCCGATCCGTCCGAACTGTGGACCGACGTGCTGGTCGGGTCCTGAACGCAATCCGAAGCTACACTCTGCGGCCGGCGATCAAGGCGCTGCCGCGAAACAGGTGAGGGATATCATGCCCATCGAGGTTCTGATGCCGGCGCTGTCGCCGACCATGACGGAAGGCAAACTGGCCAGCTGGCTGAAAAAAGAAGGCGATGCGGTCAAGGCCGGCGACGTGCTGGCCGAGATCGAGACCGACAAGGCGACCATGGAGGTTGAGGCGGTCGATGAGGGCACGCTCGGCAAGATCCTGGTCGAGGCGGGCACTGACGGGGTGGCGGTGAATACCCCCATCGCGATGCTGCTGGAGGAAGGCGAATCGGCCGAGGACGCAAAGGCTGCCCCCGCGCCGAAATCCGCCCCTGGGCCCGAGGCGAAGCAGGAGGCCCCCAAGGAAGAAGCCAAGGCACCGGCCGCGCCGGCCCAGCCGAAGGCCGCCGTGCCGGCCAGCGACGAGGATCGCTTTTTCGCCAATACCAGGACCCAGACCGTCCGCGAGGCGCTGCGCGACGCGATGGCCGAAGAGATGCGGCTCGACAAGAAGGTGTTCCTGCTGGGCGAGGAAGTCGCCCAGTATCAGGGCGCCTACAAGGTCAGCCAGGGGCTGCTGGACGAATTCGGCGCCAAGCGCGTCATCGATACGCCGATCACCGAGCAGGGCTTTGCTGGCCTAGCCACCGGTGCCGCCTTCAAGAAGCTGCGCCCGATCGTCGAGTTCATGACCTTCAACTTCGCCATGCAGGCGATTGACCAGATCATCAACTCGGCGGCCAAGACGCTCTACATGTCGGGCGGCCAGATGGGCTGCCCCATCGTGTTCCGCGGGCCGAACGGTGCAGCGTCGCGCGTCGCCGCGCAGCACAGCCAGTGCTATGCCTCCTGGTATGCGCATTGTCCGGGCCTGAAAGTGGTGTCTCCCTGGTCGGCAGCAGACGCCAAGGGCCTGCTGAAATCGGCGATTCGCGACGATAATCCGGTCATCTTCCTGGAGAACGAGCTGCTCTACGGCCAGAGCTTCGAGGTGCCGGAATCGGAAGAGTTTGTCGTGCCCATCGGTCGCGCCAAGGTGGTGCGCGCGGGCTCAGACGTGACCATCACCGCCTTCTCGATCATGGTCGGCCGGGCGCTTGAGGCGGCCGAGAAGCTGGCCGAGATCGGCATCGAGGCGGAGGTCATCGATCTGCGCACCATCCGGCCGCTGGATACCGAGACCATCATCAATTCGGTGAAGAAGACCAACCGTCTCGTTACCTGCGAGGAAGGCTGGCCCTATGCCGGCATCGGGTCCGAGCTGGCGGCGCTGATGATGGAGGAATGCTTCGACCATCTGGACGCGCCGGTGAGGCGGGTTAGTGGTGCCGATGTGCCGCTGCCCTATGCCGCTAATCTGGAAAAGCTGGCGCTGCCGCAGGCAGAGCATATCACCGAGGCGGCCAAGGCCGTCTGCTATCGCTGAGCCAGCCCACGATAACGCCGGACGCTAAAGGGGAAACACCATGCCGATCAAGGTTCTCATGCCGGCCCTGTCGCCGACCATGACAGAGGGTACGCTCGCCAAATGGCTGAAGAAGGAGGGCGACAGCGTCGCCTCCGGTGACGTCATTGCCGAGATCGAGACCGACAAGGCCACGATGGAGGTCGAGTCGGCCGATGAGGGCGTGCTCGGCAAGATTGTCGTGACGGACGGGACCGAGGGCGTGCCGGTGAACGAGATCATAGGCTGGCTGCTGGAGGAGGGCGAGGACGCCTCCGCCATCGACGCGGCGGGCGACGCCAAGCCGGCGCCGAAGCCGGAAGCCCCCAAGGAAGAGCCGAAGCCCGAGGCCCCTAAGGAAGCCCCAAAGACGGAAGCGCCCAAGGAAGCTCCGAAGGAGCCGGCGAAGCCTGCTGCTGCTTCCGGTGACAAGGGCGACCGCATCTTCGCCAGCCCGCTGGCCCGCCGCATGGCGGAGCAGGCCGGCCTTGATCTCGGCTCTGTGAGCGGTTCCGGGCCGAATGGCCGCATCGTGAAGGCCGATATCGAGTCCGCGCTGTCGAAGGGCACTGGCAAGGAGGCGGGCAAGGCCGCTGCGCCCGCACCGCAGGCCGCTGCCGCGCCATCTGGTGGGGCAGCACTGCCGCAGAGCCAGCCGGACGTGCCGGGCCTGCCCTCCTATACCGAGGTGCCGAACAGCTCCATGCGCAAGGTCATCGCCAAGCGCCTGATGGAGTCGAAGCTGACCGCGCCGCATTTCTACCTGACCATCGATTGCGAGATCGACAGGCTGCTCGCCGTGCGCAAGGAGCTGAACGAGAAGGCCGGCGACAGCGGCTACAAGCTGTCGGTCAACGATCTCATCATCCGCGCCAGCGCGCTGGCGCTGAAGAAGGTCCCGGCGGCCAACGCCACCTGGACCGAAAGCGCTATCCGCATCTACGACCAGGTCGATATCTCGGTCGCCGTCGCCATCGATGACGGGCTGATCACCCCGGTGATCCGCGATGCCGGCTCCAAGGGGCTGATCGAGATTTCCGCCGAGATGAAGGATCTGGCAAAGCGGGCGCGTGATCGCAAGCTGAAGCCCGAGGAATTCCAGGGCGGCACTTTCTCGATCTCCAACCTCGGCATGTTCGGCATCAAGGATTTCGCCGCCGTCATCAACCCGCCGCAGGGCGCCATCCTGGCGGTCGGTGCGGGCGAGCAGCGGCCGGTGGTGAAGGACGGCGCGCTGGCCATCGCCACGGTGATGAGCTGCACCCTGTCGGTCGATCACCGCGTGGTCGATGGCGCGGTCGGGGCGGAGTTCCTCTCCGTCTTCAAGAAGCTGATCGAAGACCCGATGACGATGCTGCTGTAAGGTGGCAGGAAGGGAGACCGACATGGCCGATACCTCATTCGACCTCATCGTCGTCGGCGGCGGGCCGGGCGGCTACGTCGCCGCCATCCGCGCGGCGCAGCTTGGCATGAAGACGGCGCTGGTCGAGCGTGAGCATCTGGGCGGCATCTGCCTGAACTGGGGCTGCATCCCGACCAAGGCGCTGCTGCGCTCCTCCGAGGTCAAGCACATGCTCGACCATCTGGGCGATTACGGCTTCTCCGCCAAGGATATCAGCTTCGACGTGAAGAAGGTGGTGGAGCGCTCCCGCAAGGTGGCGGCGCAGCTTTCCGGCGGCGTGAAGCACCTGTTGAAGAAGAACAAGGTCACCGTGTTCGACGGTTCGGCGAAGCTCGACGGCACCGCCGGCGGGCAGCGCAAGATCGCCGTGACCGGCAAGGACGGCAAGAAGACCGCCGACCTGACCGCGAAGAATGTGATTCTGGCCACCGGCGCGCGGGCGCGTTCCCTGCCGGGGCTGGAAGCGGACGGCAAGCTGGTCTGGACCTACAAGGAAGCGATGGTGCCGGAGACCATGCCGAAATCGCTGCTGGTCGTCGGCTCGGGCGCCATCGGCATCGAATTCGCCAGCTTCTACAAGGATATGGGTGCGGAGGTCACGGTCGTCGAAGTGATGGACCGTATTCTGCCGGTGGAGGATGAGGAAATCTCCGCCTTCGCCCGCAAGGCGCTGGAAAAGCAGGGCATGAAGATCATCACCTCGGCCGGGGTGGAGGCGCTGAAGAAGGGCCAGAACAACGTCACCGCGACCATCAAGGCCGGCGGTAAGACCAGCGACATCACGGTGGACCGGGTGATCCTGGCCGTCGGCATCGTCGGCAATGTCGAGAATCTGGGCCTCGACGGCACCAAGGTGAAGGTGGAGAAGACGCATATCGTCACCGACCCCTACAGCGCCACCGGCGAGCCGGGTGTCTATGCCATCGGCGATCTGACCGGCCCGCCCTGGCTGGCGCACAAGGCCAGCCATGAGGGCGTGATCTGTGTCGAGAAGATCGCCGGGCTGAAAGATGTCCACCCGCTGGATACCGCGAACATCCCCGGCTGCACCTATTGCCGTCCGCAGGTCGCCAGCGTCGGCATGACCGAGGCCAAGGCGAAGGCGGCGGGCCACGAGGTGAAGGTCGGGCGCTTCCCCTTCATGGGCAATGGCAAGGCCATCGCGCTGGGTGAACCCGAGGGTCTGGTGAAGACCGTGTTCGACGCCAAGACCGGTGAATTGCTGGGTGCGCATATGATCGGCGCGGAAGTGACCGAGCTGATCCAGGGCTATACCATCGCCCGCACGCTGGAGAGTACGGAGGCGGAGCTGATGCACACCGTCTTCCCGCATCCGACGCTGTCCGAGATGATGCACGAATCCGTGCTTGACGCTTACGGCCGGGTTATCCACTTCTAGGGTCTGGCTCCGAAATAAGGATATAGCCTCATGAGTTCCGTGGAGGTGAAACCGGTGGTCCGCCATCCGGAAAAGGCCCACCGTCCGGACAATCCCGTGCAGCGCCGCAAGCCGGAATGGCTGCGCGTGAAGGCGCCGGTCTCGAAGGAGTACAACGAGACACGGCAGCTGATGCGCACGCTCAACCTCGTGACCGTGTGCGAGGAAGCGGCCTGCCCGAATATCGGCGAATGCTGGAAGAAGAAGCACGCCACCTTCATGATCCTGGGCAGCGTGTGCACCCGCGCCTGCGCCTTCTGCAACGTCGCCACCGGCATGCCGGACAAGCTGGACCCGCATGAGCCCGACAATATTGCGGTGGCGGTCGGCAAGCTGGGGCTGGAGCATGTCGTCATCACCTCGGTGGACCGCGACGATCTGCCGGATGGGGGGGCGGCGCATTTCGCGCGCGTCATCCAGCGGCTGCGCGAGGAAGCGCCGGGCACCACCATCGAGATTCTGACGCCGGACTTCCTGCGCAAGGAGGGCGCGCTGGAGGTGGTGGTCGCGGCCAAGCCGGACGTGTTCAACCACAATCTGGAAACCGTGCCGCGGCTCTACCCGTCGATCCGGCCCGGTGCCCGCTATTTCCACTCGCTGCGCCTGCTCGACCGGGTGAAGGAACTGGACCCGTCGATCTTCACCAAGTCCGGCATCATGGTCGGCCTCGGTGAGACGGCGGAGGAGGTGGCGCAGGTGATGGACGATCTGCGCAGCGCCGATGTCGATTTCATCACCATCGGCCAGTATCTGCAGCCGACGCCGAAGCATGCGGCGGTGGACCGCTTCGTCACGCCGGACGAGTTCAAGGCCTATGAGCGCAAGGCTTATTCCAAGGGCTTCCTGATGGTCTCGGCCTCGCCGCTGACACGCTCCTCGCATCATGCCGGCGATGATTTCCAGCGCCTGCGCGCGGCGCGCGAGGCGAAGCTGACGGCCCAGGCCGTTCCCGCCGCCGAGTAGCCGAGCCTCAATGCCGACACACGCGGAACAGCGCGTCCTGCCCTACGCGCCGCAGAAGCTTTTCGATCTGGTCGCGGATGTGGAGCGCTATCCGGAATTCCTGCCCTGGTGCCTGGGCGCGCGCATCCGCAAGCGCGAGCCGGCGCTGCTGGTCGCCGACCTGATCATCGGTTTCAAGATGGTGCGGGAACGCTTCACCTCGCGCGTGGCGCTCGACCAGCCGGGCATGCGGATTGACGTCACCTATACGGAAGGCCCGTTCAAGTATCTGAACAATCACTGGATTTTCCTGCCGGCCGAAGGCGCGGGCGAGGGCGGCGGCGAGGGTTGCCTCATCGACTTCTATGTCGATTTCGAGTTCCGCTCGGTCTTGCTGCAGAAGATGATGTCGGTGCTGTTCAACGAGGCGGTCCGGCGCATGGTCGGCGCTTTCGAGACTCGCGCCCATGCGCTCTATGGCGAGGCGGCGGGGCCTGCAAACCCTTCAGCCGACTGATTCAGGGCGCTTCAGGTTTTCTTTCCCTCGGTCGAACCGCCGCGTCGATCATCGCCAGCGCCTTCTCCACCGTGGCCCGGCGCACCGCACTGCGGTCGCCGGGGAAGACTTCGTGATGGGCGGCGGTCTCCGCACCCGTGCGGGCGACGGCGAAATGAACCAGCCCGACCGGCTTCGTGGCTGTGCCGCCGCCGGGGCCGGCAACGCCGGTGACGGCGACCGCGATATCGGCGCGGGACCGGGCCAGCGCGCCCTCGGCCATGGCGCGGGCAACCGCCTCGCTGACCGCGCCTTGCTGGGCGATCAGCGCCGGATCGACACCCAGCATCTCCGCCTTCGCCTCGTTGGAATAGGTGACGAAGCCGCGATCCACCACGGCGGAGGAACCGGCGATCTCGGTCAGCGTGCCGGCGATCAGCCCGCCGGTGCAGGATTCCGCCGTGGCGAGCATGAAACCTGCTTTCTTGCAGCGGTCCAGCAGGGCGGCGGCCTGGGCCTGAAGATCGGCGGGAAGCATCGCAGTCACCAGAAGAAATGGACGATCAGGGCGGCGACCATCATGCCATAAAGCCCTGCCAGCACGTCATCCGCCATGATGCCAAAGCCGCCGGTCAGTTTTCTGTCGGCGAGTGAGACCGGCCAGGGCTTGGCGATGTCGAACAGCCGGAACAGCGCGAAACCGATGGCATAGGCCAGCGGGTCGAGCGGCAGCACGGCCAATACCATCCATTGTCCCACCACCTCGTCGATGACGGCGGATCCGGGGTCCTTGCGGCCGATCCCTCCGGCATAGGCGGCACTCGCCCAGCAGCCGATGGGGAACAGCAGCGCAGCCGCCGCCAGCAGCGTCAGCGGGCCGAACTGATCCGCGATCAGCCAGGCGAGGGGCAGGGCGGCCAGCGATCCCCAGGTGCCCGGTGCCTTCGGGATACGCCCGACCCAGAACCAGGTGGCCAGGATATAGGCCGGGTGAAACGGACTCATGTGCGCGGCAGTTCGACGGTTGCCATGGCCTGCGCGGCGATGCCCTCGCGCCGGCCGGTGAAACCCAGTTGCTCGGTTGTGGTCGCCTTCACGCTGACCCGGTCTGCGGCGAGGCCAAGAATCTCCGCGATCCGTGCGGTCATGGCTTCCCGGTATGGACCGACCTTGGGGCGCTCGCAGATCAGCGTCACATCGACATGGACAATCCGCCCGCCCTTTGCCGCCACCAGCTCGGCCGCATGGGCAAGAAACCGGTCGGAGGAGGCGCCCTTCCATTGCGGGTCGCTTGGCGGGAAATGCTGGCCGATATCGCCGGCGGCGATGCAGCCCAGCAGCGCATCGGTCAGTGCGTGCAGTCCGACATCGGCGTCGGAATGGCCCTCCAGCCCGCGCTCATGCGGCACGGCGACGCCGCACAGTATCACATGGTCGCCGGCGTTGGCGAAGCGGTGCACGTCGAAGCCGCCGGCGCTGCGGGTCTCGAAGGCAGCACCCAGAAGGGTTTCGGCGCGCATCAGGTCCTCCGCCGTGGTGATCTTGAAATTCTTCTCGGTGCCCGGCACCAGCGCGACCGTCTGGCCTGCCGCCTCCAGCAGCGATGCATCGTCGGTCAGCTCCTGCCCGGCCAGTGCTCGGTGCGCCGCCAGTATATCGGCAAAGCGGAAGCCCTGCGGCGTCTGCGCGCGATACAGGCCGCCGCGCGGCACCGTCGCGGCGATTCGGGCGCCCTCGGCGCGCTTCAGCGTGTCGGCGACGGCAAGGGCGGGGATGGCGCCGGGATGCTCCTTCAGCGCCGCCAGAACGGCGTCGATGGTCGCGGGGGCGGTGAAGGGCCGGGCGGCGTCCTGGATCAGCACCAGATCGGGTGCAGCTGCGGAGAGCGCTTCCAGACCCAGCCGCACGCTGTCCTGCCGCGTCGCCCCGCCGGCAATCGGCTCGCCAAGGCTGAGATCGCCCACTGCCTGATCGTAGAGATTGCGGTCGTCGGGATGAATGACCACGCGCACAGCATCGATGCCGGGATGTGCCAGGAACCGCGCCACCGTATGGCGCAGCACCGGTTGCCCGGCCAGCGGCAGATATTGCTTTGGCAGGCTGCCGCCGAGGCGGTGGCCGCGTCCGGCGGCGACAATGAGGGCGATGGTCTTCGACATGCGCCGGAGCCTATGCCGGCGCGGCCGGAATTTCCACCGCGATGCGCTGTCAGACTGCCACGTCTACGATCATACCGGTCTTCTTCTCCGCCGTTTCCTTGACCTTCTCCAGGATCGTCTCGCGGATCTTTTCTTCGATCTTGGCGCGCTCCTGCGCGTCCATGTTGCGCAATTCCTCTTCCGTCACGCCAAGCTCGCCGAGAATCATCTCGCGCATGCGCTCGGCTGGCGATTTGTTCATATAGTTGAGGAATTCGTCCTGGGCCGACGTCTTCCCGATTTGCGCGGACGGGCTCGACGCCGCAGAGGACGCGCCGCCGACAGGAGGGGTATAGGGGGCGCCGATACCGGAAACAGACATGAGAAATTTCCTTCCAGTCGATTGACCTGTCGGGGAAGGCGCAAATGTCATGCCCGCAGAGTATCCTTCTAACTATTTGACTTTATTATAAGTGCCTTTGATGCCCGGATGGTCATTCCTGCCCATCGGCAGAATTTGCCGGGTAGAATCTTCCACACGTAACCGCGCAGTCCGATAATTTCTGCGCTGCGGAAAATGATATTTTGCGAATCGTTCGCAGCACTATATATTCCTCATCAGACAGGATATAAGGCGCACATGCCGACTTCCGTGATTCTCAGTCTTTCCGCTCTGTTGTCGATGCTTCCGGCGTCGCTGCTGCCCTTTGGCCAGGCGGCGGGCAGGGAGCGGCTGTTCTGGCTGCTGCTGGTGCCTGCCATTGTCGGCCCGACGGCCTGGGTGGTGGTGCAGATGTACGGACGCTGGTACGCGGATTTGTCCGGCGCGCTGTGGGTCACCGTGGCCGCGACCATGGTGCTGTTCGCCGGCCTGTCGCTGATCGTGCCTGCCAGCCGGCGCCTGGCGCCGCTGTTGCTGCCCTATCTGGTGTTGCTGGGCGTGCTGGCCACCGTGCTGCGGCCGATCGAGGCCGGGCCGTTTCCGGGAACCGTGCCGGGCCTCTGGACCCAGGCGCATATCGTGATGTCGGTCATGGCCTATGCGCTACTGACCCTGTCGGCGGTCTCCGGCTTCGCGGTGTTCCTGCAGGAGCGCGCGCTGAAGCGCAAGCAGCCGACGAAGCTGACCCGGCTGCTGCCCGCCGTGGCGGAAGGCGAGCGGCTGCAGATCGGCCTGCTCGTTCTGGCGGAAATCCTGCTTGGCCTCGGCGTTGCCACCGGCATGGCGGTGAACTGGACCAAGGGCGGCGGCGTGCTGGCGCTGGACCATAAGAGTATCCTGTCGATCATCGCCTTCGCCGTCGTGCTGGCCCTGCTGCTGGCGCACTGGCTGACCGGGCTGCGCGGTCGCATGGCGGCCCGCCTGGTGCTGATTGCCTTCCTGTTGCTGACCCTGGCCTATCCGGGCGTGAAATTCGTCGCCGATATTCTTCTCGGCTAACGCACGACAATCTGTATGCAGGTCGCGTGATTCACGCGCTTGTCATCCGGATTTGTTCGGTGTAGCGTTGCCCAAAGTTTGGGCACGAAAGGAAGATGCCTAAAATATGAGCGTATCAATCGGACCGATTACCCTGGACTCGCCGGTGATTCTGGCACCCATGTCGGGTGTCACCGACCAGCCGTTCCGCCGCATCGTCCGGCGTTTCGGTGCCGGGCTCGTGGTTTCCGAGATGATCGCCAGCGCCGCCATGGTGCAGCAGGCGCGCAAGGAAATCCGCAAAATGTCGGAGGATTACAGCACGGATTATCCGTTGTCGGTGCAGCTTGCCGGTTGCGAACCCGCGCTGATGGCCGACGCGGCGAAGCTGAATGCCGGCCGGGGCGCGGCCATCATCGACATCAATATGGGCTGCCCGGTGAAGAAGGTGACCGGCGGACAGCAGGCCGGCTCGGCGCTGATGCGCGATCTCGCTCATGCCGCGGCGCTGATCGAGGCGACGGTGAAGGCCGTCGATATCCCGGTCACGCTGAAGATGCGCACCGGCTGGGACGATGACAGCCGCAACGCGCCGGAGCTCGCAAGGATCGCAGAGGATCTCGGCGTGCGCATGGTGACGGTGCATGGTCGTACCCGCTGCCAGTTCTATACCGGCCGTGCCGACTGGTCCTATGTGCGCGCGGTGAAGCAGGCCGTCTCCATCCCGGTGATCGTGAATGGCGACGTGACCAGTGAGGAAGAGGCCGCCGAGGCGCTGCGCCTGTCCGGCGCCGACGGGGTGATGATCGGGCGCGGCAGCTATGGCCGGCCCTGGTTCCCCTCCCAGGTGGCGCATTATCTGCGCACCGGCGAGAAACTGCCGGACCCGCCCCTGCCGGTGGTTCTGGAAACCGTGCGGGATCATTGGGAGGCGATGCAGCGCCATTACGGCCCGCAGCTGGGCTGCCGCATCGCCCGCAAGCATATCGGCTGGTACAGCCGCTGCCTGCCTGGTTCCGCCGCGTTCCGCCAGCAGGTCAACAACACCACCGATTCGGACGAGGTGCGTTCCGCGATGGAAAGTTATTTCGCCGCCGTCATGGACGGGCAGGCAGGCAATACAGTTCGGGAGGCCGCCTGATGGCGAAGATTAGCGCGCCGCTGAAGCTGCTGGGCAGGGGGCGGCGCCCGGCACGCCTCGACGAATCGGCGATCCTGCTGGCGCTGGCAAGTCCGGTTCTGGTGGTCGATGCGGACAATCAGATCGTTTATGTGAATGATGCGACCGAGCAGTTTTTCCGGCTCAGCGCCAACCAGCTCGTCGATCATCGGCTCGCCGACTTCATTCCGGCGGACAGCCCGCTTTTCTCCCTGCTGTCTCAGGTCAGGGCGCATGGCAACAGCATGTCGGATCATGGCGTGACGCTGGAGACGCCGCGCATCGGTACCCGCGACGTGACGATCGAGGTGGCGAGCATCGCGGATTACGAGGGGCAGGTGGCGATCTGTATCCATGAACGCTCGGTGGCGCTGCAATTCCATCAGCAGCTGACCTTCCGCGGTGCGGCGCGCTCCGTCACCGCTATGGCGGCAATGCTGGCGCATGAGGTGAAAAATCCGCTGTCCGGCATTCGCGGCGCGGCGCAGCTGCTTGAGCAAAGCGTGCAGGACCCCGGCGATCAGGAACTGACCACGCTGATCCGCGACGAGACCGACCGTATCTGTGCGCTGGTGGACCGGATGGAAGTGTTCTCCGATGAGCGGCCGATGCCGCGCGGCCCGGTGAATATTCATCTGGTGCTGGATCATGTGCGCAAGGTCGCCAAGACCGGCTTCGCCCGGCAGCACCGGTTTATCGAACAGTATGACCCCTCGCTGCCGGCGGTGCTCGGTAACCGCGACCTGCTGATTCAGATATTCCTGAATCTGGTGAAGAACGCCTCGGAGGCCTTGCCGGAGGAGGGCGGGGAAATCACCCTCAGCACCGCCTACAAGCATGGCATCCGGCTGGCTGTGCCGGGCACGCGCAGCAGCTTCGACCTGCCGCTCGTGATCAGCGTCACCGATAACGGGTCCGGCATCCCCGACGAGTTGCGGCAGAACCTGTTCGACCCGTTCGTCACCACCAAGCAGAATGGCAGCGGCCTCGGGCTGGCGCTGGTCGCCAAGATCGTCGGCGATCATGGCGGCATCATCGAGGTCGACAGCCAGCCCAGGCGCACCACCCTGCGCGTCATGCTGCCAATGGCGCCGGAGGAGATGGGCAGCGATCCGGTGGCGCGGATGCTGCCGGCGGAGGCCGAGTGATGGCGCCGGCACGGACCCAGACCATTCTGGTTGCTGACGATGATCGCGCGATAAGAACAGTTCTGCATCAAGCGCTTGCACGCGCCGGCTATGATGTGAAGGTAACCGGAACGGCAGCCGCGCTTTGGCGCTGGGTCGAGGCGGGCGAGGGCGATCTGGTACTGACCGATGTGGTGATGCCGGACGAGAACGGCCTCGACCTCATCCCCCGTATCAAGCGCCAGCGGCCCGATCTGCGCATCGTGGTGATGAGCGCGCAGAACACGCTGCTGACCGCGGTGAAAGCGACCGAGCGCGGCGCGTTCGAGTATCTCGCCAAGCCGTTCGATCTGAAGCAGCTCATCAATGTGGTGCAGCGCGCGCTGCTGTCGCCGAAGGAAACGCCGCCGCCGGTCATCGAGCAGCCGGAGGAGAGCGACGACACACTGCCGCTGATCGGCCGTTCGCCGGCGATGCAGGAAATCTACCGTGTGCTGGCGCGGCTCATGGGCACCGACCTTACGGTTATGATCCATGGCGAGTCCGGCACCGGCAAGGAACTGGTGGCTCGTGCCCTGCACGATTACGGCAAACGCCGCAGCGGCCCGTTCGTGGCGATCAACATGGCCGCGATCCCGCGCGAACTGATCGAGAGCGAGCTGTTCGGCCACGAAAAGGGCGCCTTCACCGGCGCCACCCAACGGTCCACCGGCCGGTTCGAGCAGGCCCAGGGCGGCACACTGTTCCTCGACGAGATCGGCGACATGCCGCTGGACGCCCAGACCAGGCTGCTGCGCGTTCTGCAGGAAGGCGAATACACCACGGTCGGCGGCCGCACCCCGATCAAGGCCGATGTGCGGATCATCGCCGCGACCCACCGCGATCTGCGCCAGCTTATCCGTCAGGGCCTGTTCCGTGAGGATCTGTTCTATCGCCTGAATGTCGTGCCCATCCGCCTGCCGCCGCTGCGCGAGCGCAAGGAGGACGTGCCGGCCCTGGTCCGGCATTTCCTGGCCGAGGCGCATAGCGAGGGATTGCCGCGCAAGAGCATCGAACCGGCGGCGCTCGACCGGCTGAAGAGCTATTCCTGGCCGGGCAATGTCCGTGAGCTGGAAAATATGGTCCGCCGTCTGGCCGTGCTCTATTCGCAGGACGAGATCACCGCCGATGTGGTGAATGAGGAACTGGCCGAGGCCGAGGAGCCACAGCCGGCACTGGAGGTCGGCGGCGAGGGCGAAAGCCTGGGATCGGCCGTGGAGCGGCATCTGAAGAGCTTCTTTTCCGCGCATGCCGATGGCATGCCTGGCTCCGGCCTTTACGATCTCGTGCTGCGTGAAGTCGAGCGCCCGCTGATCTCGCTCAGCCTGTCGGCGACCCGCGGCAATCAGATCAAGGCGGCGGAGCTTCTGGGGCTGAACCGGAACACCCTGCGCAAGAAAATCCGCGAATTGGACATCAGGGTGACGCGCGGCCTAAAATAGCGCCCCTAAACGCGTGATCCGGAAACGCAAGGCTGGCCGATGGTAATGCTATGAGCGACGACGCCTTGGAACAGGCGCGGCGCGAGGACGGCGCGAGAAAAGACGGAACAGGCTCGGCAGGCATGACGCATTTCTGGCGTCATCTCGGGCACTGGGCGGAGCGCGTGCGGCTTGGCCGCAAGGTGGCGCTGCTGTTGATCGTCGCCGCCCTGGTGTCGGGCGTGGTGACCTATGCCGCGCTGACGGATTCCGGACCGGTCGGTCCCGATCCGAACACCATCTTCGTGCTGATGAATGTCAATCTGCTGCTGTTGCTGCTGGTTGGCATGGTGGTGTCCTACCGGCTCGTGCAGCTCTGGCTGGAACGGCGGCGTGGCCTCGCCGGTTCCAAGCTGCATCTGAAGCTGGTGACGCTGTTCGCCCTGGTTGCTGTGATTCCGGCGATCATCGTCGCGGTGTTTTCCGCCCTGTTCCTGAATTTCGGCGTTCAGTCCTGGTTCGACGAGCGGGTGCGCACGGCAGTCAACGAATCGCGCGAGGTGGCGAAGGCCTATCTGGCGGAGCATCAGAAGACGATCCGTGCCGACGTGCTGGCGATGGCTGCGGATCTGAACCGCGAGGCGCTGAATCTGTCCGCCAATCCCCGGCGTCTCACTGCTTTCATCAGCGCGCAGGCGCAAGTGCGGGCGCTGGCCGAGGCGGTGGTGTTCGACAGCACCGGCTATATCCTGGCGCAATCGGCGCTCAGTTTCGCGATGCATTTCGAGACCGTGCCGGAAGCCTCGCTGCGTGAGGCGGAAACCGGCGTTGTCGTGCTGATGGAGAATGATGCCGACGACCGGGTGCGCGCTCTGGTCCGGCTCGACGGGTTCGCCGATGCCTACCTCTATGTCGGGCGGTTCGTTGACAGCAAGGTTCTGGCCCATATGGACCAGACAGAGGCGGCGGTCGAGGAATATCAGCGCCTGCAGGGCCGGCAATCCAGCCTGCAGATCACCTTCGTGATGATTTTTGTCGTGGTGGCGCTGCTCATGCTGCTGGCTGCCGTCTGGGTTGGGCTGAACGTGGCGGCGGAGCTGTGGCGGCCGGTGCGCAACCTGATCGGCGCGGCGGAACGGGTGCGCGCCGGCGACCTGACCGCCCGGGTGGCGGACGAAGACAGTACCGACGAGCTGGGCGTGCTCAGCCGGGCCTTCAACCGGATGACAAGCCAGCTTGAGGAGCAGCGGCAGGAGCTGATCGACGCCAACCGGCAGCTCGATACGCGCCGCCGCTTTACCGAGACGGTGCTGGCCGGTGTTTCGGCCGGCGTCATCGGCCTCGATGCAGAGGGACGGATCAACCTGCCCAACCGATCCGCCTCTTTGCTGCTGGATCAGCCGCTGGAACGGGCAATTGGCCTGCCGATTGGCGATGTTGTGCCGGAGATGGCGGAATTGCTGGCCGTGGCGCAGGCGCGCCCGGACCGCGATCAGGAACGCGAGGTCATCCTGCAGGGCGAGGCGGGGCAACGCACGCTGTTGGTGCGGATCACGGCGGAGCGTGGCGACAGCAATGCCGAGCAGGAGCGCGCGCTGGGCTTCATCCTTACCTTCGACGATATCACCCAATTGATGACGGCACAGCGCAAGGCCGCCTGGGCCGATGTGGCGCGCCGCATCGCGCACGAAATCAAGAATCCCCTTACCCCGATCCAGCTTTCCGCCGAGCGGCTGAAGCGCAAATATCTGGGTGAAATCGTCTCCGACAAGGAAAGCTTCGTCGCCTGCACCGAGACGATCATCCGTCATGTCGGGGATATCGGCCGCATGGTCGATGAATTCTCCGCCTTCGCGCGGATGCCGGCTCCGGTGCTGCGCAACGAAGCTCTCGACGCGCTGTGCCGCGAGACCCTGATGCTGTATCGCAGTGCCCACCAGGATATCCGCTTTGTGGCCTCCCTGCCGGACGAGCCGGCTACCGTATGGTGCGACCATCGCCAGGTCCGGCAGGCGCTGACCAATCTGGTGCAGAACGCCATCGAATCGATTGAGGCAAGGCGGGAAACCGATCTCCGGCCCGGTATTGTCCGGCTGGCAGTGCTGCACAGGCAGGGCCAGGTTGAGCTGCATGTCGAGGACAATGGCAAGGGATTGCCCAAGGATGTCCGGCATCGCCTGACCGAACCCTATGTGACGACGCGCGAGAAGGGCACGGGGTTGGGGCTCGCCATCGTCAAGAAGATCATGGAGGATCATGGTGGCGACCTGGTGATCGAGGATCGCCGGCGCAGCGGTGCACGTGTCCGGTTGATTTTCCCGGGGCGGGATGTAATCTCCGGCCACAATGGTAAATCCAGCACCGAGGCAGAGACTGCCCGTTCGCCCGATTCCGGCCAGGGTTCAGGCCCAGGCTCTGGCGACGACACCCCTGAGTTAGCGGTTATTCATGGCGCATGACATCCTGATCGTCGATGACGAGGCGGATATTCGGCAGCTTATCTCCGATATTCTGGAAGATGAGGGCTATCGCACGCGGATGGCGGCGAACTCTGACGAGGCGTTCGAGGTTATCGCGACCCGCCTGCCGCATCTCGTGATCCAGGATATCTGGCTGCAGGGCAGCCGGCTGGACGGGCTGCAGATTCTCGACCGCGTGAAGCACGATCATCCGAACCTGCCGGTGGTGATGATCAGCGGCCATGGCACCATCGAGATGGCGGTCAGTTCGATTCAGCGCGGTGCCTACGATTTCGTCGAAAAACCGTTCAAGACCGACCGCCTGCTGCTGCTGGTCAAGCGCGCCATCGAGGATGCCAGCCTGCGCAAGGAGAATGCGGAACTCCGGCTGCGCGGCGGCCCGGAGATGGAGCTGACGGGTACCTCGCCTGCCGTTCTGAATCTGCGCCAGTCGATCGAGAAAGTGGCGCCGACCGGCAGCCGGGTACTGATTACCGGCCCGGCCGGGTCGGGCAAGGAAGTGGTGGCGCGGATGGTCCATGCGCGCTCCCGGCGCAACAATGGTCCTTTCGTGGTGCTGAATTGCGCCACCATGCATCCCGACCGGCTGGAACTGGAGCTGTTCGGCAGCGAAAGCGAGCAGGAAGGCAATGGCGGGCGGAAGATCGGCACTTTCGAGCAGGCCCATGGCGGCACGCTGCTGCTCGACGAGGTGGCCGACATGCCGCTGGAGACTCAAGGCAAGATCGTCCGCGTGCTGCAGGATCAGACCTTCGAGCGTCTGGGCGGCCGCCGCCGCGTCGAGGTGGATGTCCGTGTCATCGCTTCCACCAACCGCGATCTTGAGCAGGAGATGCAAGAAGGCCGGTTCCGGCAGGATCTCTATTACCGGCTGAATGTTGTGCCGCTGCGCGTCCCGTCCCTGCGCGACCGCCGGGATGATGTGCCGACCCTGATCGCCTATTTCCTGGCTCGTGCGGCGGAACAGGCCGGTCTGCCGGTGCGCCAGATCAGCGAGGATGTGATCGCGGCGCTGCAGGTCTATGAATGGCCGGGCAATGTGCGCCAGCTGCGCAATCTGGCGGAATGGATGCTCATCATGGCGCCCGGCGACGCGCGCGAGCCGATCCGGATCGAGAATCTGCCGCCCGAGATCAGCGCCACCGCACCGGCGGTGACACGGCTGGACAAGGGCAGCGAGATCATGAATCTGGCGCTGCGCGAGGCGCGTGAGCTGTTCGAGCGCGAATATCTGATGGCGCAGGTGAACCGGTTCGGCGGGAATATCTCGAAAACCGCGGCCTTCGTCGGTATGGAACGGTCCGCGCTGCACCGGAAGCTGAAGTCACTGGGCGTACCGGCCACGGAACGGGCGCCCAAGCTGGTTTCCTGATGTCCGGCACCTGCCGGAGACCAGGCCGAAAGGATAGGCAACAGCCATGAACGTGATTATCTGCGGCGCGGGGCAGGTTGGCTCCAGCATCGCCCGCTATCTGTCCTCCGAGGGCAATGACGTTACCGTCATCGACCAGTCGCCGGACCTGATCCGCAAGATCAACGACACGCTCGACGTGCGCGCCTTCGTTGGCCACGCCTCGCATCCCAGCACGCTGGAGATGGCGGGTGCCAAGGAGGCCGACATGCTGATCGCGGTCACCTATGCGGACGAGGTGAACATGGTCGCCTGCCAGGTCGGCCATTCCCTGTTCCAGGTGCCGACCAAGATCGCCCGCATACGCAGCCAGAATTATCTGCAGCCGGAATGGGCGGATCTGTTCAGCCGCGAGAACATGCCGATCGACGTCATCATCTCGCCGGAGGTGGAGGTCGCGCGCCATATCGGCCAGCAGCTTCAGGTGCCCGGCGCCTTCGACATGCTGGCGATGGCTGATGGCAAGGTGCGGGTTGTCGGCGTCCGCTGCGGTG
The DNA here is from genome assembly GCF_002148795.1 of Oceanibaculum nanhaiense. Taxonomy (NCBI): domain Bacteria; kingdom Pseudomonadati; phylum Pseudomonadota; class Alphaproteobacteria; order Rhodospirillales; family Oceanibaculaceae; genus Oceanibaculum; species Oceanibaculum nanhaiense. The sequence goes on from NZ_MPOB01000009.1 coordinate 19,317, forward strand.
ACGACTGCCCTGTGCTGAACACGCCGATGCGCCAGCTCGCCAGCCTGTTCCCGGATCTGAACATGGTGGTCGTTGCGATCATCCGGAACGACAAGGTGATCGTACCGTCCAGCGAAGACCAGATGCTGGCCGATGATGAGGTCTATTTCGTCTGCGATACCGGGCATCTGGCCCGGGCCATGGCCGCCTTTGGCCATCAGGAACCGGAAGCGCGCCGCATCATCATCGTCGGTGCCGGCAATATCGGCCTGACCCTGGCCCAGAATATCGAGGAAAATCAGGCTGGCGTCAGCGTGAAGCTGATCGAGGTGTCGCCCGAACGTGCCAAGCGGGCGGCTGGCCAGCTCGCCAAGACGATGGTGCTGGCGGGCAGCGCGCTGGACCCGGAAATCCTCGAAGAGGCGAATATCCGCAGCACGGAGACCTTCGTCGCGGTCTCCAACGATGACGAGGTGAACATCATCAGCGCGCTGCTGGCCAAACGCTATGGCTGCGAGCGCGCGGTGACCCTGATCAACAATCAGCCCTACGGCCCGCTGGTCACGGCGCTGGGGGTGGATGCGGTGGTCAATCCGCGCTCCATCACGGTCTCGACCATCCTGCAGCATATCCGCCGCGGCCGTATCCGGGCCGTCCACTCGCTGCGCGAGGGGGTGGGCGAAGTGATCGAGGCGGAGGCGCTGGAAACCTCCACCATGGTCGGGGTGCCGCTGCGCGAGGCGAAGCTGCCGAACGGTGTCATTGTCGGCGCCATCCTGCGCGAAGACGAGCTGGTCGTGCCGCGCGGCGACACCAGGATACAGGCCAAGGACAGGATCATCCTTTTTGCTGCCAGCAATGCGGTAAAGAAGGTGGAGAAGCTGTTCTCGGTTCGGCTAGAGTATTTCTGAGGCGGTTGACGCCTTCCCGTTCCCGTTGCGTCTCTCGAGGTTGCGCATGTCCCGTATCGCTTACGTCAATGGCCGCTATGTCCCGCATGGCGAGGCCGCCGTCCATATCGAGGATCGCGGCTATCAGTTCGCCGATGGTGTCTATGAGGTGGTCACCGTGGTGAAGGGGCGGCTGGTGGACGAAGATCCGCACCTCGACCGGCTGTGGCGCTCGCTCGGTGAGCTGCGCATCGATGTGCCGATGTCGCGCGCCTCGATGAAGGCGGTGACGCGGGAGATCATCCACCGCAACCGTCTGAAGACCGGCCTGGTCTATATGCAGGTGACGCGCGGTGTTGCCCGGCGCGACCATCCGTTTCCGAAGCCGGGCACGCCGCCGGCCATGGTCATGACGGTGAAGCATATGCGGCTGCCGGGCCGGGCGAAGATCGAGGAAGGCGTGAAGGTCATCTCGATCAAGGATATCCGCTGGGAACGCTGCGATATCAAGACGGTAGGGCTGTTGCCGAATATCCTCGGCAAGCAGCAGGCGCGCGAGGCCGGGGCCACCGAGGCCTGGCAGGTCGATGAGGACGGCATGGTGACCGAGGGCACCTCGACCAATGCCTGGATCATCACCAAGGATGGCGAGTTGGTCACAAGGCCGGCCACCAACGATATCCTGAACGGCATCACCCGGTTGCGCATCCTGAAGATCGCCGACGAGCATGGCGTGAAGTTCGTCGAGCGGGCGTTCAGCCTGGAAGAAGCGCTGCAGGCGCGCGAGGCCTTTATTTCCAGCGCCACCAGCTTCGTTACGCCGGTGACGCAGATCAATGACACGGTCATCGGCAATGGCCGCGCCGGCACGGTGTCGCTCGGCCTGCGCGACTGGTACGACGAATTCATGGCGGGCCTGAAGGAGAGCGCGTGAGCGCCTTGGCGGTAAACGAATTTCCGGCGCGCCCGCGTGCCGTCCTTTTCGACTGGGATCATACGCTGGTCGATAACTGGGATGCGATCCGCGCGGCGCTGAATTTCACGCTGGTCAGCTTCGGCCAGCAGGAATGGAGCGTCGAGGAGACGCGCGCCCGCGTGAAAGCCTCGCTGCGCGACAGTTTTCCGGTGCTGTTCGGCGAGCGCTGGGAGGATGCGCGCACGGTCTTTCTCGACCATTTCGCCGCCAATCATCTGGAAGTCCTGAAACCGCTGCCGGGGGCCGCCGATTTATTGGAGCATCTGGCCGGGCAGGGCATCTATATGGGCATCGTCTCCAACAAGCGCGGTCCGGTCTTGCGGCTGGAAGTGACGCATCTTGGCTGGGACCGTTATTTCGGGCGGATCATCGGTGCGGAGGATGCGCCGGAGGACAAGCCATCGCCGATACCGGTGTCGATGGCGCTGGAAGGCAGCGGTATCGTGCCAGGCGCCGATGTCTGGTTCGTCGGGGATACGTCGATTGACATGGAATGCGCGCACAATGCCCGCTGCATGCCGGTCCTGGTCCGCGATCCGGTGCCCGATGACCCGGCGCTGACGGCCTTTCCGCCGTCCTGGCTGGCGCCGCATTGCGGGCAGCTGATAGATTGGCTGCGGAACAGCGCCTAAGGATGACGGACCGGCTTTGCCGGCGGTGGCCTTGCGTCCCCATTGAATCCATTGAGTTGCACCCCAATTTCATTTATCGGTAGTTATTTCGCAGATGCGAAAAGACCGGGGCGACAAGAGCCTCAACCGGGCTCCAACAAATTAACAGACGGAAAGCAAAAATGTCTGATAAGAATCAAAATGTTCAGGACGTATTCCTCAACAACATCCGCAAGCATAAAACGCCGGTCACGATCTTCCTGATCAATGGCGTGAAGCTGCAGGGGATCGTAACCTGGTTCGATAATTTCTCGGTTCTGCTGCGCCGTGATGCGCATTCGCAGCTTGTCTACAAGCATGCGATTTCGACGATCATGCCGGCCCAGCCGATCCAGCTGTTCGACGGGGCGAAGGAAGGCACTGAAACTGACGATTAATGCCACAGGCGCGGGCCAACGGAATGGGTGACGCGTCAAAGGGGACGCCCCACCAGGGGGCACCCGAGGGTATTGCGACGCACGCATCCTCGACTCGTGCGTTGATCCTTCATCTCGACCTGCTGTCCGCCTCTGACAAGGGCGGCGGCGGGGCTGTTCGTGCGCCCGAAGCACGGCTGGAAGAGGCGCGCGGTCTTGCGCTCGCCATCGATCTCGACATCGTCCATGCGGAGGTCGTGCGGGTTTCCCGTGCGACGCCGGCAACGCTGATGGGCAGCGGCCAGGTCGAACGCTTCGCCGATGTCATCGACGCGATGGAAATCGAGGTGGCGGTGATCGATACCGCCCTGTCGCCGGTGCAGCAGCGTAATCTGGAACGCTCCCTGAAATGCAAGGTGATCGACCGCACCGCGCTGATCCTGGAGATTTTCGGTGCCCGCGCGCGCACTCATGAAGGAAGGCTGCAGGTCGAACTGGCGGCGCTGACCTACCAGCGCAGCCGTCTGGTGCGGTCCTGGACCCATCTGGAGCGGCAGCGCGGCGGCGCCGGCTTCATGGGCGGCCCGGGTGAAAGCCAGATCGAGCTGGATCGTCGCATCATCGACGACAAGATCGTGAAGCTGAAGCGCCAGCTGGAAGAGGTGAAGCGCACCCGCGAGCTGCATCGCAGCGCGCGGCGCAAGGTGCCGTACCCCATCGTCGCGCTGGTCGGCTACACCAACGCCGGCAAGTCCACCCTGTTCAACCGGCTGACGCGGTCCGCCGTTTTCGCCAAGGATTTGCTGTTCGCGACGCTGGACCCGACCATGCGGCGGCTCTCCCTGCCATCCGGCCGGCAGATCATCCTGTCGGACACGGTGGGGTTCATCTCCGACCTGCCGACGCAGCTTGTCGCGGCCTTCCGCGCCACGCTGGAGGAGGTTCTGGAGGCCGATATCATCCTGCATGTCCGTGATGTCGCCCACCCCGACAGCGCGGCGCAGCGCGCCGATGTCGAGGCAGTGCTGGCCGATCTCGGCATCGCGCCGGACCAGATCGCGACGCCGATGCTTGAGGTGTTGAACAAGGTCGATCTGCTGCCGGAAGAGGAGCGCGGGCAGGTGCTCAATCTCGCCGCCCGCGATCCGGACAAGGTCGCCGTATCCGCCCTGGAAGGCTCTGGCGTGGATGATCTGCTCACCGTGCTCGACCAGCGGCTGAACGCCCGGCGGGAACTGTTGCGCGTCGATGTCGATCTGACGGACGGCGCCACGCTGGCCTGGCTGTATCAGCATGGCGAGGTGCTGGAGCGCGAGGATGATGAAGAACATTCGCATCTGCTGGTCGGCCTCGATCCGGCCGACCGGGCGCGTTTCGAGCGCCGTCAGGCCGGCCTGACCCTTTCCTGATACTTCTCGGACTTCGGCATGAATCTCGATCCTGACCGCGTTTCGGCCCTGCTGCGCGAGACAGCAGAGCTAAAAATCCTGCCGCGCTTCCGCGCACTTGGCGAAGGCGACACACATGAGAAGGGACCAGGCGATCTGGTCACCATCGCCGATCTGGAGTCCGAAAAACATCTGACGCCGGCGCTGAAGCGTCTGCTCCCCGGTTCCGAGGTGGTGGGCGAGGAGGCGGCCTCCGCCAACGCGGCTGTGCTCGACCTTCTGCACGGGGACAGCCCGGTCTGGATCATCGACCCGGTGGATGGCACCGCCAATTTCGCCGACGGATCGGAGATGTTCGCCGTCATCGTGGCGCTGGTGCAGGGCGGCGAGGTGCTGGCCGGCTGGATTTACGATCCGATCCGCGATCGCATGGCGGTGGCCGAGGCGGGCGAGGGGGCGTATCTGGACGACAAGCGGATGCGGGTGTCGAATCCTGTGGCGCTGTCGGAGATGCTGGGGACGCTCAGCCTGAAATTCGTCCCCACCGGGGAGCGGCCGGTGCTGCGGGCCCGCGCCCAGGAACTGCGCCGGTTCTTTTCACTGGGCTGCGCCGGCCAGGAATATCTGCAGCTGGCGGAGGGGCGGACGCATTTTTCCGTCTATCGCCGGATTATGCCCTGGGACCATGCGGCTGGCTGGCTGATCCATAAGGAGGCCGGCGGCGTCGGCGCCTTCGCGGACGATACCCCCTACAATGCGACGATCCATCAGGGGCGCCTGATCATGGCGCCGGACGGCGAAAGCTGGCGCGCCCTGCGTGACCTGCTGTTCCCGACGCCGGCGGACCGGGTTGAATCTGTCAGTTGAACAGGCTGGCGTTACGCCTTCAGATCGATAATCTTTTTATTTCCCGGCGCGATGATTACCGGCTCTTGCCGGCGCAAGGGGGTTGAGGCCCGGACCGGCACGTCGATGGCCGGCGGCTCTGCAGGCAGTGATGGCTTTGCGGGCGAATCGGCTTCGGTTAGGCCCAGTTTCTCTAGGGTCAGGCTGTCATCGGCACTGTCCGGCAACAGGGTGCCGAGATAATCCAGCGCGAAGCGGCGACGGTCCTTCTCCTGCTCGAACAGCACGGTGAGGGACAGCGCCTGAACCCGCCCGCCGCCATGGTCGCGCGCCATCATGAATCCGCCGAAGCGGATGCTCCACTTGCCTTTGCTGTGCGCCGACAGCCAGGTTTCAGCATAGTCGAGCGAACGGCGATGCGGAACCGGATAACGCAGTATGTAGCGCATGGCCGGCGGTCCTTTCCGGGCCGCCCTCAGGCGGCGGGATACATAAGCCGCCCTCAGGCGGCGGGGCTGCCTTCTTCCTGCAAGGCGAGATCGAACATCGGAAACAGCGCCTCGGGTTCCTGCGCGCCGGACAGGCCATATTTGCCGTTCAGCACGAAGCAGGGCACGCCATTGATCCCGATCCGGTTGGCGGTCGTGCATTCGGCCTCGACCTCGGCCTTATGCTCGATCCCGTCGAGGAAAGTCTCCAGCTCGGCGGCGGGCAGGCCTTGCGTCGTGCCGATCTCCGCCAGCACTTGCCGGTCGCCGATATCGCGGCCTTCCAGGAAATAGGCCTGGAACAGCGCCTCTGTCACCGGTTCCTGCAGTTTTTTGTCATAGGCAAAGCGGATCATCCGGTGCGCATCCACCGTGTTGGGGGTGCGCTTGATCTGCTCGAAATCGAACGGAATGTTCTCGCTGCTGCCGACCCGGCGGATGGTGTCGTAGATCTGCCGGGCGCGCATCTCGCTGCCGAACTTGGCTTCGACATAGGCCTGGCGGTCCATGCCTTCCTTCGGCATGCCGGGGTTCAGCTGGAAGGCGCGCCAGCGGATTTCGAGGGCAGGCATCGGCCGCAGCTTCAGCGCGCGCTCCAGTCGGCGCTTGCCGATATAACACCAGGGGCAGATCACGTCGGAGAAAATATCGAGGCGCATGACAGTTCCTTTCCCGCCCATTTTGCTGCTCATCTTGCCGCGTAGCCGGCATGCCGCTTGACGGGCGTCAGCAGGGATTCGAGCATGAGGCACAACAAACGGCAACCCGTCAATCGGGGGGCCTAATCACAAGAACGGGAGGAACCGTGTCCAACGCTGCATTGCCGGGCGCCTATGCGCGCGATCTGGACAGAGGGGCGGCCAATCATGTCGCCTTGAGTCCGCTGTCGTTTCTGGAACGCTCGGCGCTTGTCTATCCTGACAAGATTGCCGTCATCCATGGGAGCCGGCGGTACAGTTACCGCGATTTGCGGGCGCGTTGCGGCCGGCTGGCGGCGGCGCTGGCGGCGCGCGGCATCGGGGCGGGCGATACGGTCTCCATCCTGGCGCCAAATACGCCGCCCCTGTTGGAGGCGCATTACGGTATCCCGATGCTGGGGGCGGTGCTGAACGCGATCAACACCCGGCTCGATGCCGATACCATCGCCTTCATCCTGCAGCACGGCGAATCAAAGGCGCTGATCGCTGACCGGGAATTCGCCGATATGGTGAGACCGGCGCTGGAAAAGCTTGGGCGGGACATCCTGCTGGTCGAGATCGACGATCTGGAAGCGGGCGGGGCGGGAAGCCCTTTGGGCGGTATCGACTATGAGGATTTCCTGGCGGAAGGGGATACGGGGCACGCCTGCGCGCCGCCTGCCGACGAATGGCATCCGATCGCGCTGAACTATACCTCCGGCACCACCGGCAATCCCAAGGGCGTGGTCTATTCCCATCGCGGCGCCTATCTGAACGCCATCGGGCAGGTGCTGGCCTTCGGGCTCGGGCCCCAGACCCGCTATCTCTGGACCCTGCCGATGTTCCATTGCAACGGCTGGACCTACACCTGGGCGGTGACGGCGGTGGGCGGCACCCATGTCTGCCTGCGGCGTGTCGATCCGGCGCTGATCTTCCCGGCGATCCGCGACCATACCGTCAGCCATATGTGCGGCGCGCCTATCGTGCTGAACATGATGATCCATGCGCCCGAGGAGCAGAAGCTCGCCTTCGATCATGTGGTGGAGGTGGCGACGGGCGGCGCTGCACCGCCCTCGGCGGTGATCGAGAAGATGGAGGCGATGGGCTTCCGCGTCACCCACCTCTATGGGCTGACCGAGACCTATGGCCCGTCCACGGTCTGCGCCTGGCAGGAGGAGTGGGCCGATCTGGAACTGGAGAAGCGGTCGGGCAAGATGGCGCGGCAGGGCGTGCATTATCCGACGCTGGAGGGCATGCGCGTCGTCGATCCGGAAACGCTGCAGGATGTGCCGGCCGACGGTCAGACCATCGGCGAGGTGCTGTTCCGCGGCAATACGGTGATGATGGGCTACCTGAAGAACCGGAAGGCCACGGACGAGGCCTTTGCCGGCGGCTGGTACCACAGTGGCGATCTCGCCGTGCTGCACCCCGACGGCTATATGGAGGTGAAGGACCGCGCCAAGGACATCATCATCTCCGGCGGCGAGAACATATCCTCGCTGGAGGTGGAGGAGGCGCTGTTCCGCCACCCCTCGATCATGGAGGCCGCGGTGGTGGCCCGGCCGGACGAGAAATGGGGCGAAAGCCCCTGCGCCTTTGTCACGCTGAAGCCCGGTGCCCCGGCGCTGAGCGAGGCAGAGGTGATCGACTGGTGCCGGCAGAAGCTGGCGCGCTTCAAGGTGCCGCGCACCGTGGTGTTCGGGCCGCTGCCGAAGACCTCGACCGGCAAGATTCAGAAATTCGTGCTGCGCCAGCAGGCCAGCAGCGTGGAGCCGGCTTGACCGGCGCGCCGTGGCGTGCCGAGATGTCTTATCCCTTTACCAATTCAGGAAAGACCAAAGGATGATCATCGATCACCGCACCTACGACATCAAGCCGGGTTGCCTGCCGAAATTCCTGCAGCTTTACGGCACCGAAGGCTTTCCGGTTCAGCTGAAGCATCTGGACCAGCCCTATGGCTATTTCACCGTCACCGACATCGGGCCGCTGAACCAGGTCATCCATATGTGGAAGTACGAGTCGTTGGCCGACCGTGAGGCGAAGCGGGGCGCGCTGCAGGCCGATCCGGCCTGGCAGGCCTATCTCGCCAAGAGTGCCGAAGCCGGCTATGTCGCGCGGCAGGAGAACAAGATCCTGAAGGCGGCGCCGTTCTTTGAGCTGAAATAATCTATATAAAACAGCCGACTATAAATGTTCATGTTTTGTTCTTGACGAAAGAACGGAACATGCGGCACTCTTCCCGCCAGAACCTATCTGGTGAGGGAGAGTGTCATGTCGGAACAGACTCTGAATGCGATGGACCGGGTGCTCAGCAGTGTTGCCGTTTTCGGCAGCTTCGCATTGCTGATGGTGGTCATGACCTATGGCTGGCTCACCGCTTTCCGCGTGATGGCCAGCTGACACTTCTTCAATGCAGGTTGGGCGAGGCCGGGTGGATGAAGGGCAGGATGTTGCCCGCGTCCGCCCGTCCTGACCCGGCGCGCGCCATCCCTATGATGTCAGCGCCCTTCGGTGGCAGGTGAATGCCGGCGCGCAGCAGGCAGTCGGCCAGCAGCAGGGCAGGAAGCTCGAACAGGCGGATGGCGGCCGGTTTCAGGATGCTGCCGGCCAGGCGGCCAAAGGAATCTTCCCGGTCGGCCTGGCGCCTGTCGCGGCGGCGCTGCTGGCACAGTGAGACGAGATCAAGCAGGCATGTCTCATCCTCTGTGACCTCGGGACAGCGCGGGCAGTTCACCGCGATCTGCCGGCAGGAGCCACCGGCCAGGATGCTCATCATGCCTTCCAGCGGGTCGATGGCGTCCAGCGCATAGGCAAGCGCAAACCCTTCCATCAGGATCTCGCGGGTTTGTGCGGGTGGCCAGCCCTGGCGCAGGGCGGCAACCCAGACGCGAATGCCCCAGAGGGTCAGTTTCCGGCCATTATCGAGCGCGGCGAAGGAATCTTCGCCGTCCGGCGGGTTGTTCCGGTGATTGTCACAGCCGCTATACATGGCAGGCTTGCCGGCTGAGCGGGAAATGCAGGCCGGCCTCGGCAAGCTCTGCTGCGAGATCGTGGCCCAGCCGTGCCGTCACAGCGGCGGCGGCAGGGCGCAGAAAAGACCGGCAGAGCAGGGCAGGGGCGAACTGCTCGCCCGCCTGACTGTAGCGCAGCAGATCGAGCAGCCGGGCCTCGTCGTCGCTGACCGGCCGGCTGCAGGCTGGCCATAAGCGGATCGGCCGGATCGCGCCATGCGCCAGCGACAGCATGAACAGTTCCAGCCGGCGCAGCGCCTGGGGCTGGTGCAGCCGGCGGAACGCCCCTTCCAGCGCATGGTCCACCGGCTGTCCACGCCGGCCATCGACCCAGAGCCGCATCGCCCAAAGGGCGAATTGTTCCGCGAAGGGAAGATCGAGACGGTCGCGCTGGCAATCGCGGATATCGACCGGCGCCAGGGACCGTTCGCGCGCATTGGGCCCGGTCGGGGCGGTAGCTGTCGCGGCGGCTGCGGTCTGTTCCGGTTCCACGCCTGTCATATCCCTGTCCCGTCCATTTATTAATGCAAGTGATAGTCATTCTTATTTATGGCAGGAATGAGGTCAAGCATGATGGCGGCCGGGGATTCGACAAAAGGCGAATCTCTTGTGCTAACTAACTATGATAAAAAGAAAAACGCCCTCCGCAAGGGAGGGCGTTTTACCATCAAACTGTTAGTCCGGGATCAGCTGGCGGCTTGTACCGCGCGTTTCGCCATCACGCCGATCAGGTGGGCGCGGTATTCCGGGCTGCCATGGATGTCGCCATTCAGCCCGTCGGCGGAAAGCTTGATGCCATCCAGCGCCGACGCCGAGAAATTGGCGGACAGGGCCGTCTCGAATTCGCTGACCCGGAATACGCCGCCTTCACCGGCACCGGTCACCGCCACCCGAACGCCATCGCCAGTCCTGGCGACGAACACGCCAACCAGCGCATAGCGGCTGGCGGGCTGGGCGAATTTCGCATAGGCCGCCTTCTCCGGGATCGGGAAGGAGACCTTCGTGACGATCTCGTCTTCTTCCAGCACGGTCGTGAACATGCCGTCGAAGAAATCCTCGGCTGCGAGCTGCCGCTTGCTGGTGTGCACCGTGGCGCCCAGCGCCATCAGCGCCGCCGGATAGTCGGCCGCCGGGTCATTGTTGGAGATCGAGCCGCCCAGCGTGCCGCGGTTGCGCACCTGCGGGTCGCCGATACCGTGCGCCAGGCTGGCCAGCGCCGGGATCTTCGCCTTCACATCGGCCGAGTCGGCGACGGCGGCATGCGGCGTCATCGCACCGATGACCACCGCATTGCCCTCGATCTTGATGCCCTTCAGCTCGGCGATGCCGGACAGGTCGATCAGTTTGCCGGGCTGCGCCAGGCGCTGCTTCAGCGTCGGGATCAGGGTCTGCCCGCCGGCCATCAGCTTCACCTCATCGCCGGTGGAGAGCGCCTTCAGCGCCTCGTCGAGCGAGGAGGGGCGGGTATAGTCGAAATTGTACATGATGACGTCCTCGTCTAATGCAGGCTTACTCGGCGGCCAACGGTGGGCGGGCGGATTGGATCGCCTGCCACACCTTGTCGGGCGTGGCGGGCATGGAGATATCGGTGATGCCGAGCGGGGTGAGCGCGTCGATCACCGCATTGATAACGGCAGGCGGAGAGCCGATGGCGCCAACCTCGCCACACCCCTTCACCCCCAGCGGGTTATCGGGGGCCGGCACATTATGGGTGTCGAGTGTGAAGTTGGGCAGATTATCGGCGCGCGGCATGGTGTAGTCCATGTAGGAGCCGGTCAGCAACTGGCCCTGCTCGTCATAGACGCACTTCTCCAGCAGCGCCTGGCCGATGCCCTGGGCGAGTCCGCCATGCACCTGGCCCTCGACGATCATCGGGTTGATGACCCGGCCGAAATCGTCCACGGCGGTGAATTTCACCACCTCGGTAACACCGGTATCGGGATCGATCTCGACCTCGCACAGATGCGCCCCGCCGGGATAGGAGAAGTTCAGCGGGTCGAAGAAGGCGGTCTCCTCCAGCCCCGGCTCCAGCTCGGTGATCGGGTAGTTGTGCGGCACATAGGCAGCCAGCGAGATTTCGCCGAACGCTTTCTTGCGGTCGGTGCCGGCCACCTTGAACTCGCCATCCTCGAAGACGATGTCGGCCTCCGCCGCCTCCAGCAGATGGGCCGCAATCTTCCGGGCCTTGGTGATCACCTTGTCGAGCGCCTTGTCGATGGCCACGCCGCCGACTGCCAGCGAGCGCGAGCCATAGGTGCCCATGCCGAACGGAATTTTCGCCGTGTCGCCATGCACCACATCGACATTCTCGATGGGAATGCCCAGCTTCTCGGCGACCAGCTGTGCGAAGGTCGTCTCATGCCCCTGGCCATGGCTGTGCGTGCCGGTGAACACCGTCACGCTGCCGGTCGGATGCACGCGCACCTGCCCGCATTCGTAGAGGCCGGCGCGTGCGCCCAGCGACCCGACAACGGCAGAGGGGGCGATGCCGCAGGCCTCGACATAGGTGGAAAAGCCGATGCCGCGATATTTGCCGCGCGACGCGGCTTCCTTGCGGCGCGCTTCGAAGCCGGCATAGTCGGCCAGTTTCAGTGCCTTATCCAGGCAGCCGCCGGGGTCGCCGGAGTCGTACACGAGCGCGACCGGGGTCTGGTAGGGGAATTCCTCGCGCTTGATGAAGTTGCGCCGGCGCAGCTCCGCCTGGTCCAGCCCCATCTCGCGCGCCGCCTGGCTGACGATGCGCTCCAGCAGATAGGTCGCCTCCGGTCGCCCGGCGCCACGATAGGCGTCCACCGGCACGGTGTGGGTGAAGGCCGCCTTCACATTGGCGAAGATCTTCGGCGTGGTGTACACGCCGGCCAGCAGCGTGGCGTAGAGATAGGTTGGCACGCAGGGCGCGAAGGTGGAGAGATAGGCACCCATATTGGCGATGGTCTCGACCTTCAGGGCCAGGAACTTGCCATCCTTGTCCATCGCCAGATGCGCGGTCGTCGCATGGTCGCGGCCATGCGCATCGGTCATGAAGCTCTCCGAGCGCTCGGCGGTCCATTTGATCGGCCGGTGCACCTTGGCGGATGCCCAGGTGACGATGGCCTCCTCGGCATAATGGTAGATCTTCGAGCCGAAGCCGCCGCCGACATCCGGCGCCACGACGCGCAGCCGGTGCTCCGGTATCTGCAGAACGAAGGCGCCCATCAGCAGCCGGATGACATGCGGGTTCTGGCTGGTGGTATAGAGCGTGTAATCGCCAGTCGAGCGGTCATATTCGCCGACCGCCGCGCGCGGCTCCATCGCGTTCGGCACCAGCCGGTTGTTCACCAGCTCGATCTTCGTGACATGGTGCGCGGCCTTGAGGGCGGCATCCACCTCGGCCTCGTCGCCGATGATCCAGTCGTAGCAGAGATTGCCCGGCGCCTCGTCCCAGACCTGGGGCGCATTGGGGTCCAGCGCCTTCTTCGGGTTGGCGATGGCGCTCAGCGGTTCGTAATCGACCTCGATCAGCTCGGCGGCGTCCTTGGCCTGGGACCGGCTTTCGGCGATCACCACGGCGACCTGGTCGCCGACATGGCGTACCCGATCCACCACCAGCGGCGGATGGCCGGGTTCCTTCATCGGCTCGCCGTCGCGCGAATGGATCTGCCAGCCGCAGGGCAGGCCGCCGACATTGTCGGCCGCCATGTCCTTGCCGGTGAACACCGCGACGACGCCGGGGGCGGCTTCCGCCCGTGAGGTGTCGATCTTGCGGATTTTGGCATGCGCGTAGGGCGAACGCAGAATATAGGCGTGGGTCTGGCCGGGGCGGTTGATGTCGTCGGTGTAATTGCCCCGACCGGTCAGGAAACGCTGGTCCTCCTTGCGGCGGACCGAGGCACCGATGCCATTAGCAGACATGTTCTTCCTCCCTTTTGGCTGCCCGCACCGGAATAGGGCGGGTGGCGCAGGAACTGCCCGGTTTTCCGGGAACTGTCCGCCGGCGTTTTTGCCGGTTCTTGACTTCCTTGCTTTATTGGATTCGTCAGGCGGCGCCCATCTTCTCGGCGCCGGCTTTGATGGCCTTCACGATGTTGTGGTAGCCGGTGCAGCGGCAGATATTGCCTTCCAGCCACTCGCGGATGGTGTGCTCGTCCGGCTTCGGATCGTGCTTCACCAGGTCGATGGCGCTCATCACCATGCCCGGCGTGCAGAAGCCGCACTGCAGGCCGTGATGCTCGCGGAAGGCTTCCTGCATCGGGTGCAGCGTGCCGTCCTTCGCCAGCCCTTCGATGGTGGTGATCTCCGCACCGTTCGCCTGGACTGCCAGGGCGGTGCAGCTTTTCACCGATTCGCCGTCGATATGAACGACGCAGGCGCCGCACTGGCTGGTGTCGCACCCGACATGCGTGCCGGTGAGCTGCAGGTTTTCGCGCAGGAACTGCACCAGCAGGGTGCGCGCCTCAACCTCTCCAGATACCGGCTTGCCGTTCACTTTCATGGAGACGGAAATGGCCATACGAACCTCCCAGTGTTCGGTATTTCGATGTGTGGCGGTCTTGCGGTCGCCGCAAGCCGCCCTTGAACTTCATGATTAATATTACTCTCCCGCGCGGCACAACCAAGGTCAAGCAGCGGTTGCATGACAAGGCGATGTTGCGGGGGAGAAGTGACCTCAGCCCGCGAAGAAGGCGACGAGGGCGACGATGGCGGCGGCGAGCGACACCAGGATCATCGGCGGCACGCCATGCTCGTAGGACGGCACGGGTGCCGGCGCTTCTGCTGCGGTTGGCGCGTGGTGCGGTGCCGGTGCAGTTGTCTGGGCTGTGGCTTGCGGCGTCGGAGCAGCCGGTGCAGCCGTCTCGGCCGGGGTTGCAACAGCAGCAGCCGGAGCCTCGATGGGGGCGGGACCGGCGACAACCTCGGAGAATTTCTCGAAAAACTCGCCGGACAGTTTCTTCGCCGTCGAATCGATCAGGCGGGAACCGATCTGCGCCAGCTTGCCGCCGACATTGGCGGTGACCGTGTAATGCAGGATGGTTGCGTTGGGGCCATCCTCTTCCAGCCGCACCTTGGCGCCGCCTTTGGCGAAGCCGGCGGCGCCGCCCTTGCCCTCGCCGCTGATGGTATAGCTTTCGGGCGGGTTCAGCTCGGACAGCGTGACCTCGCCACCAAAGGTGGCACTGACCGGGCCGACCTTGGCCTTCACCTTGGCGCTGAACTTGTCATCGCCATGCTTTTCGATGGACTGGCAGCCGGGAATCGCCTGGCCCAGGATGTCCGGATTGTTCAGTGCCTCCCAGACCTTCTGGCGCGGTGCGGGAATACGTTGTTCGCCCGTGAGCTCCATGTCGCTCTCTCTCGCTATCGGCTTCGGCTGTGCCACCCCCGGCGCAGTGCGCCAGGGACGGCGTTTCGCCCGCAACCTTAGTCGAGCGTCCGGAGGGGGGCAAGCACGCCCCGGCCCCTATCCGGTGTGCGGCGGTATATTAGTAAGGCAGTTCCACCGCGTAGCTGGAGACCGGCTTGATCTCCCTGATCAGCTTGGCGTCGAACAGGAACCGGGCAAACCGGTCATAGCGCGCATTGTCCATCGCCGCCGGCCGATGGGCGAAGCGGGCCAGTGTGTCGAACCAGGCGCGGCGGTTCAGCTCGTCATCCAGTTCCGGCCGCTTGGCACGGAATGTGTCCCAGGTTTCCTGCGGATGGTTGATGAGATACTGCGTGCCCTTCTCGACGGCGGTCAGGAACCGGCGCAGGCGCGGATCGCTAATGCTGTCCCTGTGCGCGACATAGATCAGCTGGTCGAAGGGCGGTACGCCATGTTCCTCGATGAAGAAGGGACGGCCCTTCTTGCCGATGAGGTCCATCTGGGTCAGTTCGAAATTCCGGTAGGCGCCGACCACCGCATCGACCTTGCCGGAAGCCAGCGAGGGCGAGAGCGAGAAGTTCACGTTCACCAGCGTAATGTCGTCCAGCGTCAGCCCGACCGAGCGCAGCACCGCGCCGAGAACGGCTTCCTCCGTGCCGCTGACCGAGAAACCGACGGTCTTGCCCTTCAGGTCGGCAACGGTTTTGACCGGACCGTCGGCCAGGGTGAGGATCGTGGAGAGCGGCGTGGCCACCAGCGTGCCGATGCGCACCAGCGGCAGGCCCTGGTCGGCCTGCAGATGCAGCTGCGGCTGGTAGGAGATGGCAATCTCCGCGCGCTTCGCCGCGACCAGCTTCGGCGGGTCGTTCGGGTCGGCTGGTGCGATCAGCTCAATCTCCAGATTTTCATCGGCAAAATAACCCTGGTCGAGTGCCACGAACAGCGGCGCATGGTCGGGGTTTATGAACCAGTCGAGCAGCACCGTCAGCTTGTCGGCGGCATGGGCCTGCATCGGTAGCGCGACGATAGCTGCAAAAGCGAGCGAACGCAAAAGCTTGCGGATCATTCCTTATATCCTATCGAGGGTTATCTGAGGTCCGAATGATCGGTCTCCGGCTGCCAGTGCAGGATGCGCCGGCTGGCCAGGTCGATCGTGAAATAGAGGGTGATGGCCATCGCCGCCAGCACCAGCAGCGCGGCGAACATCAGGTCGATCTGCAGCCGGGCATTGGCGTGCAGCATCAGGTAACCGAGGCCGGCGCTGGACCCCACCCATTCGCCGACGACCGCGCCGATCGGGGCGACGGCGGCGGCGATGCGCAACCCGGCGGCAAGGCCGGGCAGGGCGGCCGGCACGCGCACCCGCCAGATCAGCCGCCAGCCATGGCAGCCCAGCGTGCGGGCGCTGTCGATCCAGGCCCGGTCGGTGCGGCGCAAGCCATCATGGAAGGCGGCGGTTACCGGGAAAAAGATGATGAGGGCCGCCATCGCCACCTTGGAGGCCAGGCCATAGCCCAGCCACAGCACCAGAATCGGCGCCAGCGCGAAGACCGGGATCGCCTGGCTGACCACCAGCACCGGCATCAGCCAGCGCCGGACCTCGCCGGACAGTGCCATAACCAGCGCCGTGGAGACGCCCAGCGACACGCCCAGCAGCAGCCCGACGACGATTTCCGTCAGGGTTACGCCAGCATGGGGCAGGATGATGTTGCCGCGCTGTATCAGGGCGTCATAGACATCGGCCGGGCCGGGCAGCAGGAAGGATTCGATGCCGGTCAGCGACACCAGCGCCTGCCAGGCCAGCAGCAGGCCGGCCAGCGTCACGGCGGGGCGGAACAGCATCCAGCCCAGGGCGCGCATATATCGGAAAAAGAGTGTGCCGTGCATGTCCTCTTCCCTACGCCCGTGCTAACGGGATCAGGTTCTTGGGGTCGTCGCATCCCCGCGTGGGAGGCGACCTCTCAGCCTTATGGCTCCCCCGAGGTCGGCGCGAACTATGGCACAGGCATTCCGTCATGCAAGGGGCGATCTGCGCATGCCACGATTGACCGCATGCGGTCGGCGACGTACCTGAAGCTCATGCTTGAAAAGCCGATCCTTCTGGGCAGCGACATCTACCGGCACTCGATCTATGGCCGGAAGCATCCGCTGTCGATCCCGCGCGTCGCGGCGGTGCTGGATATGATCCGGGCGCTGGGCTGGTTCGATGCGGGACGTTACCGTGCCGTCGAACCGGCGACGCGCGAACAGCTCGTCCGCTTCCACGCGCCCGATTATGTCGATGCGATCATCCGGGCGGAGGAAACACGGACCGTCCCGCCGGAGGATCAGGAGCGCTACAATATCGGGCGCAACGGCAACCCGGTCTTCGCCGAGATTTTCCGCCGGCCCGCCACCTCCTGCGCTGCCTCCATCCTGGCCGCCGGGCTGCTGAAGGAGGGCGGGGTGGTGCATAATCCGGCGGGCGGTACGCATCACGGCCGGCCCGACCGGGCCAGCGGATTCTGCTATTTCAACGATGCGGTCCTGGCGATCCTTACCTTTCTGGATCAAGGGCTTGAGCGCATTCTCTACATCGATCTCGACGCCCATCACGGCGACGGGGTGCAGGACGCCTTCCATGACGAGGAGAGGGTGCTGACGATCTCGATCCACGAGCAGGGTCGCTGGCCGCGCACCGGCGCTCTGGATGACCGGGCTGGTGGCATGGCGCGCAACATCCCGGTGCCCGAAGGCTTCAACGACGATGAACTGGCTTATCTGGTGGGCGAGGCGCTGCTGCCGACGGCGCAGCGCTTCCGGCCGCAGGCCATTGTGCTGCAATGCGGCTGCGACGGGCTGGAGGATGATCCGCAAAGCCGGCTGTCGCTGTCCAACCGGGCGATCTGGGGCGCCGTGGAGACGCTGCACCGGATGGCGCCGCGCGCCCTGGTGCTCGGCGGCGGCGGCTATAATCCCTGGGCGGTGGTGCGCTGCTGGGCCGGCATCTGGGGCGTGCTGAACGGCCACCCCCTGAACGGACAGGCTCTTGACGATCCGCTGCCAATGCCGGCGCAATCGCTGCTGCGGGAGATTGTCTGGAACCACAGCCGGGGGCGCACTCCGCCGGAACACTGGTTCACCACGCTGGCGGACGATCCGCGCCCCGGTCCGGTGCGGCCGGAAATCCGGGCGGCGGCCAGGGCAATTCTGGAGGATTAAGGTTTGGGAATGCGGAAATTATTCTCTCTGGTGCCGGCTCTGGCGCTGCTGCTGGCCTTCTGGACCGGCAATGCCACCGCGCAGGGGGCTGCAAGCTTCGAGCGCAGCGGCCTGATCATCGAAACGGCGCAGGGCCAGCAGCACCGGTTCGATATCGAACTGGCGGTGACACCGGCGCAGCAGGCGCAGGGGCTGATGTATCGCCAGCGGATGGCACCCGATGCCGGCATGCTGTTCCTCTATGACCGGCCGCAGAGTGTCGCCATGTGGATGAAGAACACGCTGATCCCGCTGGACATGCTCTTCATCGACACGAAGGGGCGGATCACCGGCATCGAGGAACGCACCGTGCCGTTCTCGACCCAGACCATCGAGTCGCCGGGCCTCGCCAGCGCCGTGCTGGAACTGAACGCCGGCACCACGGAGCGCCTCGGCATCCGCGTCGGCGACCGGCTGGTGCATCCGGCGTTTCAGTAAACCTACCGCTTGCCTTACCGCTTCCGGGCCAGCGTCAGCCCGTCGCCGATGGGGATCATCGCCGGGGTGACGCGCTCGTCCTTGGCGATCTTCGCGTTCAGCGCCCGGATGGCGAGCGTGTCCTCATCCTGCTTCGCCGAATTGATGACGGAGCCGCCCCACAGCACATTGTCCACGCCGATCAGCCCGCCGGGCCGCAGCAGGGTCAGGGCCGCCTCGTAATAGCGTTCGTAATTGCCCTTGTCGGCATCGATGAAGGCGAAGTCGAAGCTGCCGGCCTGGCCGTCGGCGATCAGCGCCTCCAGCGTCTCGGTCGCCGGGGCAATGCGCAGGTCGATCTTGTGGTCGAGGCCGGCCTCCTGCCAGTAGCGCCGGCCGATCCCGGTCCATTCCGCATTGACGTCGCAGCAGATCAGCGTACCGTCGGCGGGCAGCGCCATGGCCACGCACAGCGCGCTGTAGCCGGTGAAGGTGCCAACCTCCAGGCAGCGCTTCGCGCCGGTCAGCTCGACCAGCAGGCGCATCAGCTGGCCCTGTTCCGGGGAGATCTGCATGCCGCCGGCCGGCAGGCTGGCGGTTTCCTCGCGCAGCCGGGCCAGCAGGGCGGACTCGCGCACGCTGGACCCAATCAGATAGGCGCGCAAATCCTCGGTCATTCCGGTTGTGGTGCGGGACATGGTCTGTTCCTTGAGAATCGTTCGCTGCGACAAACCTACCGCCCCGATTGCCGGGAGGGAAGATGCGCAATATCCTGCTTGCGCCGCCTGCCTTAAATCCCTAGTTTCCGGGCATTCGGGGTGTAGCGCAGCCTGGTAGCGCGCCTGCTTTGGGAGCAGGATGTCGGCGGTTCGAATCCGTCCACCCCGACCAGTTTAAGGCCGGGCTATTCGCGAGTGAGGGGAAAGACGATGTTGGCGCGCATCTATCAGCCGAGCAAGACCGCCATGCAGTCGGGCCGCGCGGGCACGCACCGCTGGGTCCTGGATTATGCGCCGGTGACGCCGCGCCGGCCGGAGCCGCTGATGGGCTGGGTCTCTTCGGGGGACACGATGAACCAGGTGCGGCTGCGCTTCGCGACGAAGGAGGAGGCCATCGCCTACGCCCAGAAGGAGGGCCTCCAGTTCGTCGTCGAGGAGCCGAAGGTGCGGACCATCAAGCCGAAGGCCTATGCCGACAATTTCGCCACCAACCGCATGCAGGCCTGGACGCACTGAGGCGCCGCAGGCCCGCAAGCTTCAGTATCCGGATATGGCCCCGTAGCTCAGCTGGCCCCGTAGCTCAACTGGATAGAGCACCGGCCTTCTAAGCCGGATGTTGCAGGTTCGAGCCCTGCCGGGGTCGCCATTCCATCAGGCCGTGAGCCTCAGCGCCGGCCGAAGATCAGCAGCGCAACGCCACCCACGGCGGCAGCGACGCCGGCCACCAGATACCACATGGTTTCGTCCGTATAGCGGCCGGTCAGCGTGTTGGAGAGTTCTTCGACCGGCGCTTGTGTCGCCTGCTGCGCGAAAATCAGCAGCACCACGCCAATGGCGAGGGCGACAATTCCGACGATCCTGCTCGTGTTCATTCTTTTTTCCTTTCGCTTGCCTGATCGGTTGATCCTGCGGTAGCCGGCCACTCACAACCGCGCGCGGCAGGCCCCTATGGCGAGAACAACCCTGTGCGGGGCTATTTTGTTCCGCCAAAGCGGGAATAAGCGCTTACATCTTGGGCGGGTGAACGGGTACTCTCCGTTACCCTTTCATCTTTGCTGGCATTCCCGCCTCATGCCGTTGGCCATTCTTTCCCGTTCCTTCAAGAGCAGTCTCCGGGTTCGCGTCTTCCTTCTGACCGTGATCGTGTTCGCGGCGGTCGGCGCCTGCGCCTATCTGGCCTTCAACTCGATGGTCGATCGGGCGATCATCCGGCTGGGGACGCTGTTCGCGGAAAAGCAGGTGCTCTATGACCGGTATCGCGGGCTGGAGACGCTGTTCCGCGAGGCCTCGCTGGCTGAAACCCTGGCGCGCGCGCCGACGATCCATGACTGGGCCAGGGATGAGGACGACCCGGAGAAACGCGCGCGCGGCATCGCCGAACTGGAGCATTACCGCCAGGCCTTCCGGGACGGCAGCTATTTCTTCGTTATCCACGAGTCCGGAAATTACTATTTCAACAACAAGGCCAATGAGTTCGCCGGCAACCAGCTGCGCTACCGGCTGACCCAGGACAATCCGCGCGATGGCTGGTACTTCAAGACCATCCAGGAGAGCCGGGGCTGCCAGCTCAACGTCGATCATGACGACAATATCCGGGTCACCAAGGTCTGGGTGAACTGCAAGGTTGTCGAGGACGGGCAGGTGCTGGGCATCATCGGTACCGGCATCGACCTGACCGATTTCATCCGCGAGGTGGTGAACATCCCGCAGATCGGCGTGGACAGCATGTTCATCGATCACAGCGGCGCCATTCAGGCGCACCGCGATCCGAACATGATCGATTTTCACAGCCTGACCAAGGATCTGAAATCGAAGAACACGCTCTTCGCGCTGCTCGACCGGCAGCAGGATGGCGATGCGCTGGCGCGCATGATGGAGGAGGTGTCGCGTGGCGGAAAGTCGGTCGCCTCGCGGTTCGTGACCATCGGCGGCAAGCGCTATCTGGCCGGCATCGGCTATCTGGAACAGCTGGGCTGGTACAATGTCAGCCTGATGGATGTGGATCGCATCATCGAACGCGACCTGTTCATGCCGATCGCCGCCTTGCTGGGGGCGATGCTGGTGCTGGCGGCGGCTCTGGTGACCCTGCTGTTCAAGCGCAGCGTGCTGGACCGGCTTTCCGGGCTGGAAAAGGCGCTGCACCAGGTCGAGGCCGGCGACTACAAGCCTGGTGCGGACGAACGCGGCGGCGACGAGATCAGCCGGCTGTCGCGCGCGCTGACCCACATGGCCAAGGCGGTGGGCGATCATACGCATCTGCTGGAAGCGCTGGTGAAGGAGCGCACTGCCCGGCTGGAGAAGCTGGCCAATCACGACAGCCTGACGGAACTCTATAACCGGCGCGGTTTCCTGGAGGCAGTGGAGCGCGAACGCAACCGCGCCGCCCGGTCCGGCGAAAGGCCGGGCCTTCTCATCATCGATCTTGACGATCTGAAGAAGGTCAATGACAGCCATGGCCACAAGGCCGGCGATATAGTGCTGATCGAGGTCGGCCGACGGTTGTCGAAGGTTGCCCGGAACTACGATGTCTGCGGCCGCTGGGGCGGCGATGAGTTCGTGCTGCTGGCTGCCGATTGCGACAGCAAGAGCCTGCGCATCGTGGCCGACAAGATACTCGCGGCGATCACCAGCAAAGCAGTCGGCATCGGCGAGGGCACGACAATCCCCATCGCGGTCAGCATCGGCGCCTGCCTGACCGACCCGGCGCGGCCGCTGGACCATTTCATTCCCAATGCGGATACAGCGCTCTATGAGGCAAAAAGGGATGGGCGCGGCCGGGCCGTGATCTTCGAGGAGCTGATTCCGCCGACCGTGTGAGTTCTCTAGGCGGCGGGCTGATCCGGTCCGGCCAGGCTCCGCAGCGCGGCGCCGGTGATTGACATGCCAAGCTCCCCGGTCTCCTGCATGCCGAGGCCGGTATAGAAGCTGCGCGCCGGGTTCCAGTTCAGCACGTTCAGATCGACGCGCACGCAGTCACGCTCTATCGCAAGCTGGCAGATATGGCGCATCAGCACCTTGCCGACGCCATAGCCACGCGCCGTCTCGTCAACATAGAGGCTGTCCACGAACAGGCAGGGCTTGGCCTTGAAGGTGGAGTAGGTGGGAAACAGGGTGGCAAGGCCGGCGGGCGCCCCCTTCACCTCGGCCAGCCAGGCTTCGTAGCGCGGCGCCGGGCCGAAGCAGTCGCGCTCCACATCGGCCAGGGTGGCGAGAAACCAGTCCTCCGCCTTGATGAAGCGGGCCAGGGCCCGGGTCAGCTCCAGCACGGTCCGGGCATCCTCGGGGCGGGCGATACGAATCGTTACGGCGGACAAGGGACTGGCTCCTGCTGGGATCGAAAATGGGCCGGCACGGTGCCGTCTGGCACACATCCTGTCAATCATATGCGCGGAGGACAGGTAAGGCTTTCACCGGGCAGTGGCGGCGTGCTATCTCGCAGGCACCATGCTGCAAATTCAGAACCTCACCTTCCGTATCGCCGGCCGCGTCCTGTTCGACGAGGCTACTGTCGCCGTACCGACTGGCCACAAGGTCGGCATGGTCGGCCGTAACGGCACCGGCAAATCGACATTGCTGAAACTCATCACCAACGATCTGCAGATCGATGGCGGGTCAATCGGCTTTGCCGGCAAGCCGCGCATCGGCAAGGTGTCGCAGGAAGCGCCGGGCGGCAGCACGACCCCGCTGCAGGCGGTGATGGCCGCTGATACCGAACTGACGGCGCTGCGCCGGGAAGAGCTGACCGCCAGCGACCCAACGCGGATCGCGGAAATCCAGATGCGCCTGGCCGATATCAGCGCGCATACCGCCGAAGCGCGGGCGGCGGCCATCCTGGCGGGCCTCGGCTTCGATGCTGAGGCACAGAATACGCCGCTGGACGATTTTTCCGGCGGCTGGCGGATGCGTGTCGCCCTCGCGGCCACGCTGTTCACCCGGCCTGACCTGCTGCTGCTGGACGAGCCGACCAACCATCTGGATCTGGAAGCCACACTCTGGCTGGAAGGCTATCTGAAGCATTATCCGCACACGATCCTGCTGGTCAGCCATGACCGCGACCTGCTGAATCGCGCGGTCGATGGCATCCTGCATCTCGAGCATGCGAAGCTGACCTATTACCGCGGGAACTACGATAATTTCGTCCGCCAGCGCGCGGAAAAGCTGGCGCAGCTGGATGCCCAGAAGCGGAAGATCGATAGCCAGCGCAAGCATATGCAGGCCTTCGTTGACCGGTTTCGCTACAAGGCCAGCAAGGCCCGGCAGGCGCAGAGCCGCATCAAGGCCATCGAGAAGCTGGGCAGCATCGTGCTGCCGACCGACGATGCTTCGGTCGTGTTCCGCTTTCCCGAAGCGGACGAGCTGGCACCGCCGCTGATTTCCTTCGACCATGTGTCGGTCGGCTACGAACCGGGCAAGCCGATCCTGCGGCAGATCGGCATCCGTCTCGACCCGGACGACCGGATCGGCCTGCTGGGCGCGAACGGCAACGGCAAATCGACGCTGGCCAAGCTGATTGCCGGCCGTCTCCAGCCGATGCAGGGCGACCAGCACCGGTCGGCGAAACTGCGTGTCGGCTTCTTCGCCCAGCACCAGATCGAGGATCTGGATGCCGGCAGGACGCCCTACGATCACCTGAAGGATCTGATGCCGGACGCCCGCCCGGAAAAGGTGCGTCAGTTTCTCGGCAGCTTCGGCTTTTCCAAGAACAAGGCCGATGTGTCGGTCTCGGCGCTGTCCGGCGGCGAGCGTGCACGCCTGACGCTGGCGATGATGGCGGTGGAATCGCCGAACCTGCTGATTCTCGACGAACCGACCAACCATCTGGACGTCGAGGCCCGTGACGCGCTGATCCAGGCGCTGAACGAGTTTGCCGGCGCGGTGATCATCATCAGCCATGATCCGCACCTTCTGGAACTGACCGCCGACCGGCTGCTGCTGGTCGCCGATGGTTGCGTCACGCCGTTCGACGGCGATATGGACGATTATCGCAAGCTGATCCTGGGGCGTGCCCGCGAAGCGCGCGAAGAGGCGGCGGAAAGCGACCCGAAGGCGGACATGACCGCCGAAGAACGGCGCGAGGCGCGCCGTGCCGCCGCCACGCACCGCAAGAACCTGGCCCCCTTGCGCAAGCGTGCCCAAGCCGCGGAACAGCAACTGCAGCGGCTCAACGCCGAGCATCAGCGAATCGCCGCCGCGCTGACCAAGCCGTCGATCTATGACGGTCCGAAGGAAAAGCTGGCGGAACTGCTGCGCGCGCAGGGCGAACTGGAAAAGAAGATATCCGAGACCGAGTCGGCCTGGCTGGAAGCCGAGGCCGCGCTGGAAGAGGCCAGCTGACCCTCCCTGGAAAGGCCGAACCTTCTGGCATGGCCGGGCTGCATGCTGCCGGCTTGCCCCTTGTCCGGCGCCGTCATAGGCTTGGCTAACAAGCCTTTGAGGGAGGACAAGAATGAGCAGCACCGCAGCGCGGCGCGCCGAGGCTGTCGCGGAAACCGTTGCCCGGATTCGCACCATCGAGAAAGAACAAGGGGTTAGCCGCGCTTCTTTGGAAGCCATGAGGGTTGAACTTGCGGCTCTGGCGCGGCAGAAGGAGCTGTTTCCACGCAGCGATTTCCCGGCTGCCGATCTGCGCGACGACGTGTTCATCCGGCTGTCGGAGGATGATGACAACCGCTTTGCGCTCTATCTGAATTCCGGCCTGCCCGGCAAGGCGAGCTCGCCGCACAATCATACGACCTGGGCGGTCATCGCCGGCATTGAGGGGGCGGAGCACAACAAGATCTACCGCCGCATTGACGATGGTAGCGATCCCGGCCGCGGCCGCGTCGAGGTCGCGCGCGAAGTCACCGTCGGGGTCGGTGAATCGCTGGGGTTCATGCCGGAGGATATCCATTCGATCCATGTGCTGACCGAGCAGCCGATCCTGCATCTCCATATGTACGGCAAGGGGCTGGAGCAGCTTCATGACCGGGTTTATTTCGACATGGAGAAAGGCACCTGCCAGCGCTTTCCCTCTCTCCCGATCGTGCGGTGAGGCGGGCATGGCAAGGCGCATTTCGGCAGCCGATCTGAAGGGCTGGATCCGCGACGGCGGCGAACTCGCGATTCTCGATGTCCGGGAGCAAGGCAGCTATGGCAAGCGGCATCTGTTCTGGGCCGCCAACGCACCGCTGAGCCGGCTGGAGCTTGACCTGCCCCGGCTGGTGCCGCGTAAGGGTGCGCGCATCGCGCTCTGCGATGGCGGCAACGGGCTGTCTGAGCAGGCGGCGGAGAAGCTGGCACGCTGGGGCTATCGCGACGTTGCCGTGCTGGAGGGCGGCGTCGATGGCTGGGCGCATGCCGGTCTGGAGCTGTTCAGCGGCGTCTATGTGCCGTCCAAGGCGTTCGGCGAGTTCGTCGAACATGAATATGGTACGCCCTCGGTTTCCGCCGACGAGTTGAACGCCATGGTGGCTTCCGGCGAGAAGCTGGTGATTCTCGACAGCCGGCCGATGGATGAATATGCCACGATGAACATCCCCGGCGGCATCAATGTGCCGGGGGCGGAGCTGGCCTTCCGGGTTCACGATATTGTGCCCGATCCCGATACGACGGTGGTGGTCAACTGCGCCGGGCGTACCCGCTCCATCATCGGGGCGCAGTCACTGATCAATGCCGGCGTCCCGAACAAGGTGGTGGCGTTGCGCAACGGCACGATGGGCTGGCACCTGGCCGGCTACACGCTGGAGCATGGCCAGATGCGCCGTTATGGCGAACTCAGCGATGCCGGGCTGGAGACGGCCCGCAAGCACGCTGCCGATGTTGCGCAACGGTTCGGCGTGAAGAAGATCGACCGCGCCGGCGTGGACCGTTTCCGCGCCGAGGCGGAAGAGCACTCGCTCTATCTGCTTGATGTGCGCGATCCGACCGAGTTCGAGGTCAGCCGTGTGCCTGGTTCACTGCCGGCGCCGGGCGGCCAGCTGGTGCAGGCGACCGACGCTTATGTGGCGACCCGTAATGCCCGCATCGTGCTGATCGACGATCACGGCGTCCGCGCTACCATGACCGCTTCCTGGCTCATCCAGATGGGCTGGAAGGAGGTCTATGTCTATGAAAATGCGCTGGTTTCCGAGACTCTGGAGACGGGTCATTTCGTCGCGCCGGCACTCGGATTCGACCGCGAGCCGATGAAGAGCGTCTCGCCCGAATCGCTGCAGATGCTGATCGAGGCCGACTCGGCGGTTGTCGTCGATGTGGCGCGCAGCCTCTATTACCGCGATCACGGCCATGTGCCGGGCGCCTGGTTCGCGATCCGTGCCCGGTTGGCCGAGGCGCTGAAGAGAATGCCGGAATCCGCGCATTACGTTGTGACGTCCGAGGATGGACGGCTGGCCAAGCTGGCGGCCTACGATCTGGCGGCGCTGACGGATGCGCGCGTCACGGTGCTGGCCGGCGGCACCGACAGGTGGCGCGCCGACGGGCTGCCGACGGAGAAGGGCATGACGCGTCTGGCCTGCGAGCCGGACGATGTCTATCTCCGCCCCTATGACCGGGAGCAGGGCATCGAAGAGGCGATGAACGAATATCTGTCCTGGGAGATCGAGCTGGTGCGGCAGATCGAACGCGACGGCGACGCGACCTTTATCAAGTTCTGATGCTGCGTCAGTGCTGGTGGCCGCAGCCGCCGTACAGCGCCTTCGGATCGACCTCGACCGGCATGATCTCGACCAGCTCGCCGCCGCGCACGGCGCGGTAGAAGCAGCTGCGCCGCCCGGTATGGCAGGCGACGCCCAGCTGATCGACCTTCAGCAGCAGGGTGTCGCCGTCGCAATCGACGATCAGTTCCTTCAGGGACTGCACCTGGCCGGAGCTTTCGCCCTTGCGCCACAGCGCCTGGCGGGAACGCGACCAGTAGCAGACGTGGCCGGTGGCCAGCGTCTGCTCGATGGCGGCGCGGTTCATCCAGGCCATCATCAGCACCTCGCCGGTATCGTGCTGCTGGGCGATGGCCGGGACCAATCCGTTCGCATCAAACTTGATGATGTCGAATAGCGTCTCGCTCATGCGGCGGCCTTGAGTTTGTTCATCCGCTCGAAGCCGGCCTCCAGGTCGGCGATGATGTCCTTCGGGTCCTCCAGGCCAATATGCAGGCGCAGCAACGGGCCTTCCGGGTTCCAGGCCTCTACGGTGCGCGGCGGATAGCAGGTGGTGATGAGGCTTTCATAGCCGCCCCAGCTGGCGCCGATGGAGAACAGGTCCAGCCCTTCGATCATCGCCGCCAGCGCGGACTTCGGTGCATCCTTCAGCACCACGCCGAACAGGCCGCTGGCGCCGGTGAAATCGCGCTTCCACAGGGCGTGATGCGGATTGCCGGGCAGGGCAGGGTGCAGCACCCGGGAAACTTCCGGCCGCTTCTCCAGCCATTCGGCGACGGCCAGCCCGTTCTGGTGGTGCTGCTTCAGCCGCACCGCCATGGTGCGCAGTCCGCGCAGGCCCAGATAGGCGTCGTCCGGGGCCACGCAATAGCCCATCGCGCTGGTCACCGCGGACAGCGGCGCGAAATGATCGTTCTTGGTGACCACGATGCCCAGCATGGCGTCGGAATGGCCGACGACATATTTCGTTGCGGCGTGGATCGAGACATCCACACCCTTGTTGAAGCTGTCGAAATAGAGCGGAGTCGCCCAGGTATTGTCGTGCAGCACCACGCAGCCGGCCTTGTGCGCGGCCTCGGCGATGGCCGGGATGTCCTGGATCTCGAAAGTGTGGGTGCCCGGCGATTCGACATAGACCAGCTTCGTGTTCGGCCGAATCAGCTCGGCGATGCCGGCGCCGATGCCGGGCGCGAAATAGGTCGTCTCCACACCGGCCTTCACCAGCACGCTCTCGCAATATTTGCGGGTCGGCGCATAGACCACATCACAGACGAGAATATGATCGCCGGCATTCACATAGGCCAGGATCGACGCTGCGATCGCCGCCATGCCCGACGGGTAAAGCAGGGCGCGGTCGCCGCCTTCGATTTCCGCCATTGCCTCCTGCAGGGCAAAGCTGGTCGGCGTTCCGTACCGGCCATAGGCCATGTCGCGATACAGGTCGCGGTTACGGTTTTCCCAGGATTCGAGCGTCTTGTGGGTGATCGTCGAGGCGTGAAAGACCGGCGTATTGATGATCCGGTTCTCGGTCGCAACCTTCCGCCCCAGATGGGCCAGCATGGTTTCCTTGGACATAGTGTTCTTCATTTCTGGTGGCTCCCATGGGCTGAGGAGGGCTGATGCGTGAAGGCCAATCGGGCTGACCGTTACCTAGAGGCGCTTGGAAACTGGTGTCAAGCCCTGCTGCCTGTCATGAAGTTTTCGGCCTGAGTACCCTGGAAAACAAGGCTTCTCGTACTTCGTGCCGCGTGTTTCGAGTCGAATGCTTGCCAAATGTTGCCATGGCATGGTGGAATACCTGCCATCGAATAACGAGGGCCTAGAACTTCGGCAGTTGATCGGAATTTGGGCAACAAGGTCGGAGAAAAGGCCGGAATTTTGTTCGATACCGGGAAGATCGGTTTGGCGCGCGGTTTGCTATGCACTCCATACCGGCCTTTGCGGGCTGTACGATAAACCATAATTAACAGGGGTGGTTTCAGGATGAAAAAGCTGAGCCTTTTGGGTCTCGGACTCGGTCTGCTGGCGGGTTTTGCCGTCACGGCCGGGACTGCGGCGGCCCAGAGCACACTCGAACAGATCAAAGCGCGCGGCCATCTGCGGTGCCAGGTTGGCATTCCGTCGCCGGGCTTTTACATGCTCGATCAGAATGGCAACTGGTCCGGTAGCGATGTCTCGATCTGCCGGGCCGTCGCGACGGCCGTCTTCGGCGATCCGTCGAAGGTCGAATTCCAGTCAGTGACCAGTGCTGTGCGCTTTACCGCGCTGGCCAACGGTGAATCCGACATGCTGTCGCGCACTGCGACCTGGACGCTGTTCCGCGACACGCAGCTCGGTCTGAAGTTCGCCAACATCAACTTCTATGACGGCCAGGGCTTCATGGTTAAGAAGTCGCTCGGTCTGAAGAGCACCAAGGAGCTGAAGGGTGCCACGGTTTGCGTGCTGACCGGCACCACGACCGAGCTGAACATGACCGACTACAGCCGGACCCTCGGCCTGGATCTGAAGCCGATCGTGTTCGAGGACAACAATGTTCGCGACCAGACCTACGATCAGGGCGGCTGCGATGCGGTCACCAATGACAAGTCGGGTCTGGCCTCGACGCGTGCCAAGTTCGCCAATCCGAACGACCACGTGATCCTGCCGGAGACGATTTCCAAGGAGCCGCTTGGCCCGGCCGTGCGTAATGGCGATGACCAGTGGTTCCAGATCGTTCGCTGGTCGGTCTTCGCGCTGATTGCGGCCGAGGAATACGGCGTCAACTCGAAGAATGTCGATCAGATGAAGGCCAGCCCGCCGAATCCCGAGGTCGCGCGCTTCCTCGGCGTCGAGGGCGAGCTTAGCAAGGGTCTCGGTCTCGAGAAGGACTGGGCCTACAACATCATCAAGCATGTCGGCAATTACGGCGAAGTGTACGAGAAGTACATGGGCGAAGGCCCGGGGGCCATCGGCATCCCGCGCGCCGGATCGCAGAACGCGCTGTGGACCGAGGGCGGGCTGATGTACGCCCCGCCGTTCCGGTAAGCACTACGAACAAGCGCCCGGTTGGGATTATCCCGGCCGGGCGTTCTTCGTAACACAGTTTATTTTTGCGGAGTTCTGGGATGGCGATGCTGGAAAAAGGATCGCCGGCGCGGGAGATGTCGTTCGCCTCGATGGTGAATGACGAGAGGTACCGCGCCGTCTTCTATCAGATCGTCGCGTTCGCTGTGATCATGTGGTGTGGGTGGTTCCTGTTTACCACGACGTCACAGAATCTCGCGACACGCGGCATGAGTTCGGGGTTTGACTTTCTGGGCAATACGGCAGGGTTTGCGATTGCCTGGCACATCATTCCCTACGAACCGACGGACAATTACGGCCGGGTCTATCTCGTCGGCATCACCAACACGCTGATTGTCTCGGTCGTCGCCATATTCTTCACGACGATCGTGGGCTTCATTGTCGGCATCCTGCGGCTGTCGAGCAACTGGCTGATCGCCAAGCTGGCGGGCTGGTATGTCGAGATCCTGCGCAACACACCGCTGCTGCTGCAAATCCTGTTCTGGTATCTCGCGGTCTTTTCGGTGCTGCCGCAGCCGCGCAACAGCCTGGCTATTCTGGGCGCTTTCGAGCTGAACAATCGCGGCTTCTACATGCCGGCGCCGATTCCGGGCGAGCTGTTCTGGCTGACCATGCTGGCGATTGTCGTTGGCGTCGCCGCGACCCTGCTGCTGGCGAATTTCGCCAAGCGGCGGCATCTGGCGACGGGGCACCGGATCAATATCCTCTGGCCGTCACTCGGGCTTCTGATCCTGCTGCCGCTGGCGGTTTTCCTTGTTACCGGCGCGCCGCTCAGTTTCGACTATCCGGTGCTGCAGGGCTTCAATTTCACGGGCGGCACGAGCGTTCCGCCTGCCTTCTGCGCGCTGCTGATCGCGCTGGTGGTCTATCATTCGGCCTTTATCGCGGAGAATGTGCGCGCGGGCATCCAGTCGGTCGGCCACGGCCAGACGGAGGCGTCCTATTCGCTGGGGCTGCGCCCCAGCCTGACGGTCCGGCTGATCGTCATTCCGCAGGCGATGCGCGCGATCATCCCGCCGCTGATCAGCGTGTGGATGAATGTGGTGAAGAATTCGTCCCTGGCGGTCGCCATCGGCTTCCCGGATCTGGTCTCGGTCTTCATGCAGACCTCGCTGAACCAGTCCGGCTATGCGATCGAGATCGTGGCCATGGTGATGCTGTTCTACATGACGGTCAGTCTCAGCATTTCCTCGGCGCTGAACGTCTATAACAAGTCCGTCCAGTTGAAGGAGCGTTGAGCGATGGCCAATACCGATGCCACCGAAGTAACGTTCCGGCCGAAACCCAGCCTGCCGCCGCCACCCAATACGGTGGGGCCGGTGGGCTGGCTGCGCCGCAACCTGTTCAACAGCTGGTACAACACGCTGTTGACGATCCTGGCGGCCTGGCTGCTCTTCTACTTCTTCAGCAATCTCTATGACTGGGGGATTGCCAAGGCGGTGTGGAAGGCGGACAGCCGCCGACAGTGCCTGGACACCAGCCCCGACGGTGCCTGCTGGGCTGGCGTGTTCCACTGGTTCAACGCCTTCATGTATGGCCGCTACCCCTATCTGGAGCAGTGGCGGGTGAATTTCAGCTTCGTGGCGCTGGCCGCGTGGATGGCGCCCTGCTGGATTCCCCGCGTCACCGGCAAGATCGGCATCGGCATCAGCGCGGTTCTGGTCTTTCCGTTTTTCGCCGGCTACATGTTCGCCGGCGGGGACAAGGGCCTCTTCGTGCAGCTCATGCTGTCAGCGGCCATCGTCACCTTCCTGTCGATCTGGCTGCATGTCGCCTGCTGCCTGTTCACCGGCCGCTCCTTGCCGGCGACGATTCTGGGGCTGGCGGGGAAGGGCGATGATGCCGACCTCAAGGTACAACGCAATGTCCTGGTCGGGGCCTTCCTGGTCGCGCTTGCCATCGTGTTCGCGATCCAGATGCCCTGGACGCTGCGGGAGATCCCGACCAACAACTGGGGCGGCCTCTTTCTGACTCTGGTGATCTCGGGCATCGCCATCACCACCGCCTTGCCGGCGGGGGTCGTGCTGGCACTTGGCCGGCGGTCAAAGATGCCGGTCATCCGCACGGCGTCGATCGTCTTCATCGAGCTGTTCCGCTCGGTGCCGCTCATCACCATCCTGTTCATGGCCGTGACCATGATGCCGCTGTTCCTGCCGGAGACGATGGTGCTGAACAAGCTGATCCAGGTGATCATCGCGGTCTGCCTGTTCGCGGCTGCCTATATGGCGGAAATCGTCCGCGGCGGCCTGCAGGCTATCCCGCGCGGCCAGTATGAGGCGGCCCAGTCGATGGGTCTCAGCTACTGGAAGATGATGGGGCTTGTGGTCATGCCGCAGGCGCTGAAGCTGATGATCCCCAACATCGTCAGCAATTTCATCGGCCTGTTCAAGGACACCACGCTGGTCTCGATCATCGGCCTCTATGATCTGCTGCTGATGCTGAAAGCGGTCAGCCAGAACCCGCAATGGAACGGGTTGCACACGGAGCCTTTCGTGTTCGGGGCCTTCGTCTTCTTCATCTTCTGCTATGCGATGTCGCGGTACAGCCAGCACCTGGAGCGTACTCTGGGTGCCGGTCAGGCGCGGCGCTAGGAACGGGAGTCATTCATGAGCGTCGAAGCGGTGAGCGACACCGAAAACCATATCAAGTCACTGATCCAGAACGAGGTTGTTATCCAACTGGCGAGCGTGAACAAATGGTTCGGTGAGTTTCATGTCCTGAAGGACATCAACCTCTCGGTCTATAAGGGCGAGCGGATCGTGATCTGCGGCCCCTCAGGGTCCGGCAAATCGACCCTGATCCGCTGCATCAACCGGCTGGAGGAGCATCAGAAGGGCGACATTCTGGTGAACGGGGTGACGCTGGACAGCAATCTGAAGAACATCGACGCGATCCGCGGCGATGTCGGCATGGTGTTCCAGAGCTTCAACCTGTTTCCGCATCTGACCGTGCTGGAAAACTGCACGCTGGCGCCGATCTGGGTGAAGAAGATACCCAAGAAGGAAGCCGAGGAAATCGCCATGCAGTACCTGGAACGGGTGAAGATCCCGGAACAGGCGGATAAATATCCCGGCCAGATGTCCGGCGGCCAGCAGCAGCGCGTGGCGATCGCGCGGTCGCTGTGCATGAACCCGTCGATCATGCTGTTTGACGAGCCGACCTCGGCGCTCGACCCGGAGATGATCAAGGAAGTGCTGGACGTCATGGTCGGGCTGGCCGAAAGCGGCATGACCATGCTGGTGGTCACGCATGAGATGGGCTTCGCCAACAAGGTGGCGGACCGCATCATCTTCATGGACCAGGGCGAGATCGTGGAGCAGAACGTGCCGTCGGAATTCTTCACCAACCCGAAATCCGACCGGACCAAGCTGTTCCTGAGCCAGATTCTGGATCACTGAGCGCGGTCGCCAATACAATAAAAAGCCGGCGGTGGGGTGCCCATCGCCGGCTTTTCTGTTTTGCGGGCTGGTGTCAGCGCCGGTGCGCGGGTACTTCCAGGCCGAACAGATGCGGGTGCGGCAGCCGGTGGGTTTCACGGCGTACCGGCTGGAACCCCATTTTCTGATAGAGCGGCAGGGCGCGCGGGTGGTCGAGGTCGCAGGTGTTCACCGTCACCTTGCCCGGGGTGGCCCGGCCGGGGCTGCTGCTCCAGGCCTGGTCGATGCCCCAGTTCAGCAGATAGCCGCCAAGTCCCCGGCTGATGAATTCCGGCATCAGGCCGAAATAGGCGAGGTCTACGACATCCGCCTCGCGGCGGTCGAGCTGCACCATGCCGGCCGGCACGCCGGCCACCGACAGCACGTAGAGATCGACATTCTCGTCCTGGATCGTGGCGGCGATCTCCGCATCCGAGGAGAGCCGCTGATTGACCCAGGCCCAGGGCGCGCCAATGCTGTTGTAGAGATAGCGGTAGAACGACACGGTCGGGTTTTCTGCCCGCTGCAGGCTGAGCCGCAGGCCGGACGGTGCCGGTACTGTCGGGCGAGTCGGCTGCTGGCGCATTTCCAGATAGGTGACGGTGGTCTCTATCGTCCACTGCTCGGCGGGGGCGGCGTCCGTGCCGGGGCCGCCGCGCAGCCAGCGCGTCAGCAGGCTGCGCTCTTCCTCGGCATAGCCCAGCTTCTCGTAGAACGCCTTTACCTTCATGTTGGTCGGCCGGACCAGCAGCATGACCTTGCAGATGCCATGTTCCGCCAGCCAGTCCTCCGCCGCCTTCACCATGGCGCGGCCATGGCCGCCGCCCTGGATGTCCGGATCAACGGCGACATAATACATCCAGCCGCGATGGCCCTCGCTGCCGACCATGGCGGTGGCGGCAATTCGGCCGGCTTCCTCGCCAACCAGAATCTCGCTGCTGGGGTTCGCCCGGGCACGCGCGATGTCGGCTTCGGGATCGTTATAGGAGACGGTGAGGTTGCATTTGCGCCAGAGGGCGGCGATCTCGTCAGCCTCGTCGGGCCGCATCGGCCGGATCGAGAGACTCATCCCACGGCCGCCCCCACGGCCACTGGCGTATCGTCGCGCTTGCCCCATTCGGCCCAGCTGCCGTCATAGACCGCGACATCGTCGCGGCCGACAAGGTAGAGGCCAAGCGCCAGCACGCAGGCCGTCACGCCCGACCCGCAGCTCGCCACGATGGGCTTGTTGAGATCGACACCCGCCTCGGTGAACCGGGCACGCAGCGCCTCGGCGGGCTTCACGGTCTTGTCCTCGGGATTCAGCAGATCGGTGAAGGGCACGTTCAGGCTGCCCGGAATCCGCCCTTTGCGGCCCGGCCAGACTTCCGGCTCCTCGCCGCGCCAGCGGCCGGCGGAGCGGGCATCGACGATCTGCGCGGCCTTGCTGTCCAGATTGGCTTTCACCTGATCGACCCGGCGCAGCAGCGCCTCGTTCGGCCGGGCGGTGAAGTGCTTTTCTTCCGCCTGGCTGGGGCCGGCCGCGACGGCGCGGCCTTCGGCCAGCCATTTCGGCAGGCCGCCATCCAGCACGGCGACATCCCGGTGGCCGAAGACGCGCAGCATCCACCAGGCGCGCGCCGCGCTCATCAGGCCGAACTGGTCATAGACGACAACCTTCACGCCATCGCCGATGCCGAGCTGCCGGACCTTGGCCGAGAATTTCTCGGGGCTTGGCATCATGTGCGGCAGATCCATGCCTTCGGCGGAAATATCGTCGATGTCGAAGAATACGGCGCCGGGGATGTGCTTCGCCTCGAACTCCGTGCGGCCGCTTTTCTTCATGGCCGGCAGGTAATAGCTGGCATCGATAATCCGCACGGCAGGGTCGTCCAGATGGTCCGCCAGCCATTGCGTCGAGACCAGGGCGTCGGGCTTGGCGTAACTCATCGGGGAAACTCCACAGGATCGTTAAGGAAGCACGGAGCCTAGCCCCGCCGCCGATGCCATTCAATAATATCTGAAAACGGCCTATTTCGCGGCGATTGCCGGGTCCTGGGCGCCGTCGAGGAATTGCCGCAGATTGCCGCCTGCCAGCCGGTAGAAGATTTTCTCCGCCTTCAGCAGCGTCGCCATGCCTTCATAGAAGCGCCTTGCTTCCTCGTTCCAGCTGTCGGCGGTCCAGTCGATCTGGAAGGCGCCGCGCTGCAGGGCGACCTCTGCCAGCGCGCGCATCAATGCCAGTCCGACGCCGAGGCCACGCGCCCGCTTGGTCACGAAAATATCCTGAATGAACAAGGAGTTTCGGCAGATTGCGACGGCATAGATCTCGCTGAAGGCGACCATGCCGAGCGGCTCGTCGCCATCCATCGCCAGCAGCAGTTCGACCGTTTTCCGGTCGCCATTCAGGGCGGATTTCAGTTTGCGGATCATGTCGGGGCGCGGCAGCGGCGGCGTGACCCCGTAAAACTGCAACAGTTCGCGGCTAAGATCGACGATAGCGTCGATATCGTTCGGGCCGGGAGCGCGTATCTCGAAGGAGGGCATCGACGTTACCTGCCGCGCAATGTCTGAGGTGCGCTCGTCATCGGTGGAACGGTCTTCCGGAAAAGTTCGGGCTATAGTCGGCGATTCAGGGCGCTACGCCCTTGCGGACAATGCCCTTTCGCCTCTGTCGAAGTCAATTTGTCACTTCCGCTTTCTCCCAGGCATGACCATATAAATCGCAAAACACCATCAGGGATGCCGCCACGTATGAAGACGCTTTACCTGCTTCGCCACGCGAAATCGAGTTGGGACAATCCGGGATTGAAGGATGAAGAGCGGCCGCTGAACGAACGCGGGTTCCGCGCGGCGACCGTCATGGGGCTCTATTTCGCGCAGTGCGGTTTCCGGCCGGACGTGATCCTGTGCTCGACCGCGCGGCGCGCGCTGGAGACGCTGGATCAGGTGCGTCCGCGCCTTGCCGGCAAGCCGGCCCTGACCATCGACAAGGCGATTTATCGTGCGGATTCGGCGGCACTGCTGGCGTTGGTACGCGACCTGCCGGAGACCGCCGGATCGGCACTGATCGTCGGCCACAATCCGGCTCTGGAAGAGTTCGCCCTGGCCCTGGCGGGAAGCGGCGCAAAAGAACTGCGTGCCGGCATGGCGGAGAAATACCCAACCGGCGCTCTCGCCGTCCTGTCCCTGCCGAAGCAGCCCTGGGCGGAAGTCAGCTGGAAAGCGGCTGAGCTGCGCAATTTCACAAGCCCGAAGGATCTGGTGTAGGCGCCGGACGAATTCTCACCCTCGTGCATTACAGAATTGTGACAGTTGAGGAATGGCTTTTTTCCCTGCCGCGATTGCACCAATTTCAGGATTCGTATAGGGCGTTGTTGCCA
The DNA here is from genome assembly GCF_002148795.1 of Oceanibaculum nanhaiense. Lineage (NCBI taxonomy): Bacteria > Pseudomonadati > Pseudomonadota > Alphaproteobacteria > Rhodospirillales > Oceanibaculaceae > Oceanibaculum > Oceanibaculum nanhaiense. The sequence goes on from NZ_MPOB01000009.1 coordinate 55,788, forward strand.
TAGTTGGATTTGAGGCTGTCGTGGCAATGTCTGGTGACGAGAGGCGAACAGGGGGCGGGCACGAGAGCGGCCGCCCGCGGGAAACCGAGCTGAAGCTGGCCCTCGATCCGGCGCTGGCGGAGCGCCTGTGGCGGCATCCGCTGTGGAAGGCCCATGCGCCGAGCCGCACTGTCAGCCGGCAGTTGCGGGCAATCTATTTCGATACGCCGGATTTGCAGCTTGCCCGCGCCGGGGTCGAATTGCGGGTGCGGCGCCAGGGCCGCCAGAATATCCAGGCGGTCAAGGCCCGCGGCGCCTATGCCGCCGGCCTCGTGCAGCGCGACGAGCTGGAAGTGCCGGTCCCCGAGGCGCTGCCCCATGCGGTTCCGGTGCCCGAACGTATTGCCGATGCAGCGCTTCGCAGGCTGGTCGAGCAGGCGGTTGCGGAAGGCCTGGCGCCGATCTTCGAAACCGACATACGGCGCTGGGAACGCAGCATCACCTATGGCGGCGGGCGGATGACACTCTGCCTCGACCGTGGGGCGGTACGGGTCGGCGAAAAACAGTCGCCGCTGTGCGAGCTGGAGATCGAACTGGTGGACGGTCCGGTCGGACTTGTGTTCGATCTGGCGCAGGAGCTGCTGACGCATGTTCCCCTGCGCGTTGCCCATGGCGGCAAGTCGAAGCGGGGCTATGACCTGCTGCTGGACCGCCAGCCCCGGCCGGAAAAGGCGGAAAAACCCGCGCTTAGCCGCCAGATGATGCTGGAGGATGTGCTGGCCCTCAGCGTGCGCAGCTGCCTCAAGCAGATACTCGCCAACGAGGTCATCGTCTGCCAGGGCGACGATCCGGAAGGCGTGCATCAGATGCGGGTCGGATTACGCCGCCTGCGCTCTCTTTTCACGGTTTTCACGCCGGTCCTGCCGGCGGCGCAGACGGAGCATTTCAAGGCGGAGCTGAAATGGCTGGCCGGCGAGCTGGGCACGGCCAGGGACTATGATGTGTTTCGCGACGAGATCGTGCGGCCCGTCCAGGCGCGTTTTTCGACGGCCCCCGGTATGGCGGGCCTGCTGAAGGACGCGGACCTGGTCGGTGCGCAGGCCTATGAGCGTGCCCGGACGGCGATTGCCGACCGCCGCTACACGCGGCTGCTGCTCGACCTCAGCCGCTGGATCGCCGAGGCAGGCTGGCGGGAGCAGAATTTGACGGAAACCGGTGCGCAGCTCTTCGCGCCGGCGCGTGACTTCGCCGATGCGCTGCTGGAACAGCGCGGCCGCAAGCTGCGCAAGAATGGCAAACGCCTGCTGGCCGGCCCTCCCGCGGACCGGCATCTCCTGCGTATTCACGTGAAAAAGATGCGCTATGCGGCGGAATTTTTTTCTGAGCTTTATCCGCGCAAGAAGACCGGCCCCTATCTGAAAAGGCTGGCGGCGCTGCAGGAAGTGCTGGGCCATATGAATGATGTGGCGGTTGCCGAGAACCTGCTGTTACCGAAAGAAGGTGCGGGCAATTCCGGTAAGGATGCCCAACGGAACGTCCAGCGCGGCCATGCGGTCGGTCTCGTGCTGGGCTGGCATGGAAGGGCTGCGTGGGAGCACGGCAGGGAACTGGACAAGCTGTGGCGCCGGCTGCAGGCAAGCGACAGTTTCTGGCGCAAGCCGTCCGCGTCCGACAGGCTGTGACCTTCACGTGCAGATAACCGCCAAGAGCGCTTGACCGCAGCGGCGCGCGGAGCCTATATCTTCCGCCCCACGGTCAAACGGCCGTCGCCGCCGGCCCGGTGGCAGAGTGGTTATGCAGAGGACTGCAAATCCTTGTACGTCGGTTCGATTCCGGCCCGGGCCTCCAGCGGCTTCCGTTTGCCGGATACCGGACCGATGCTGCCGCTAATTTTCGACGGCAGCGAATTCGGGCTGGAAAGCGGGAGGGGGCTTTGCTATAAGGCCGGCCTCCCAAGGCGGACCGCACAACGGTTCGTCAAGGATCGCAGCGGGATATCGCGCTGTTGCTGATCCCCGGTAGCTCAGCGGTAGAGCAAGCGGCTGTTAACCGCTTGGCCGGCGGTTCGAATCCGTCCCGGGGAGCCAATTCGAAGAAAAGGGTGCGTCGCAGGACGCGCCCTTTTTTATTTCGTTTTGTGTGCAGACCTGTCCGGGCGTTGTCAGGGGACGGGGAGGGGGATATAACTGCGCACGGCGGCTGCGGTCGCCTATCGATAGGCTTGAATCCGTTCGATATCGTCAGACACTTGCCGGGTAGAATCATGACGAATTTTGCGGCCGCGCGACACAATATGGTCGAGAGCCAGCTTCGCACCAACAAGGTGACGAATGCGGCCATCATCGAGGCTTTCGAGACGGTTCCGCGCGAACTGTTCGTCCCGAAGGCCTATCGTGGCATCGCCTATCTGGATGAAGACCTGCCGATTGGCGAGCAGCGCCATCTGATGGAGCCGGTGGTGCTGGCCCGGCTGCTGCAGGAGGCGCGCATCGCCGCCACCGACGCCGTGCTGGATATCGGCTGTGCCACGGGCTATTCCACGGCGATTCTGGCGCGCCTCGCGGCCTCCGTGCTGGGGCTGGACGCGGTGGAGCCGATGGTCGATGAGGCCAATCGCCTGCTGACCGAACTGAATTGCGACAATGCCGCCGTTATCCACGGCGCCATGCCGGATGGCTATGCCAAGCAGGCGCCCTATAACGCCATCGTGCTGAACGGCGCGGTTGAGACCATTCCCGGCGTGCTGGTCGATCAATTGGCCGAGGGCGGCCGGCTGCTGGCCGTGCTGCGCGAGCCGGGGCAACTGAACGGTGTCGGCCGGGCGGTGATCGTCACCAAGACGGGGGGCGTGGCCTCGCGCCGCGTGCTGTTCGATGCCTCGACTCCGCTTTTGCCGGGCTTCGCCAAGGAATTGGGGTTCGTCTTTTAAGCCGGTCTGGGTTACGGTTACCCACTTTGTTTTCCTTGGATATTCTGTCGCCAAATCTGAAAGGCCTCATGATGTTGCCAAAGCTTACCGGCGCAAACCAGACCATGGCTGATCCGGCGCGCCGTACTGGCTGGCGCGGTCTGCTGCTGGGTGGCGCCGCGGTCGTTGCGCTGGCCACCGGGTTCGTCTTGCCGTCGCCGGTATCCGCCCAGACGCTGAGCGAGGCCCTGGCGCTGGCCTACGAGACCAACCCGGTGCTGCAGGCCCAGCGTGCCCGGCTGCGCGAGACGGATGAAAGCCTGGCGCAAGCGCTGTCAAACTGGCGGCCGACCGTCAGCGTATCCGGCGAAATCGGCAAGACCACGACGGAAGTCGAGCGTTTCGGCAACGAAGACACGCAGAGCAGCAATACGCGGACGCCATCCCGCGCCACCTTTGCGGTGAATCAGCCGCTCTATCGTGGTGGCCGCACCACTGCTGAGACCGATCGCGCGGAAGCCAGCATCCAGGCGCAGCGTGCCCAGCTTGTCTCCACCGAGCAGCAGGTCTTTCTGCGCGCCGCGACGGCCTATATGAACGTGATCCGCGATGAGGCGACGCTGGAATTGCGCGTTAACAACGTGCAGCGCCTGCAGCGCCAGCTGGAGGCGACGGGGGATCAGTTCAATGTCGGCGAGGTAACGCGCACCGACGTGGCGCAGTCCGAAGCGCGGTTGGCCCAGTCGCAGGCGGATCGCGTCGCTGCAGAAGGCCAGCTTGCGGCCTCGCGTGAAGGGTTCATTCAGGTCGTCGGCATTGCCCCGACGCGCCTCAGCGAGCCTAACGTGCCACTGGATACGCCGGAAGACCGCGAAGCCGTTCTGGCCGAGGCCGCGCGCAACAATCCGAACGTGCTGACGCAGCGTTTCTCGATCGATTCTGTCGCGGCGCAGACCAGACAGATTTTCGGCGAGACCCTGCCGCAGGTGACGTTGAGCGCTGAGGTCAGCCGCTTCGAAAACCAGCAGCTGCGCGATTCGCGCACTGATGAGGCCTCTATCTTCGCGACGGTGAGCGTGCCGCTGTACCAGTCGGGGTCGGTCAGTTCCCGCGTCCGGCAGTCGAAGCAGCAGGAGATGCGTGCCCAGAACGCGCTGGAGGATGCGCGGCGCACTGCCGTTTCCGATGCGGCGGCGGCCTATGATAATCTGGAGGCGGCCAAGGCCCGCATCGATTCGCTGGTGACCGTCATCGGTGCCGCGGAGATTGCCCTCGATGGCGTGCAGGAAGAGGCGAAGGTCGGGTCGCGCACCATTCTCGACATTCTCGATGCGGAGCAGGAGCTGCTGAACGCCCAGGTCAGCCTGGTGTCGGCACAGCGTGACGAGATTGTCTATAAGCTGCAATTGCAGACGGCCATCGGCCATCTGACGGCCAGGGACCTCGGGCTTCAGGTTCAGCTCTACGATTTCGAGAAGCACTACCGCGAGACTCGCGGCCGCTGGTGGGGCTTTGATATTTCCGAGGATTGATCCGGTATTACCGGCAGGCCCGACGAATTTCGCCGGATGCTAGCCAAGGGGCATATTCTGTTCTACTGTAAAACGAAATATCATTATCTGGCGGCAAGATGAGCGAAAACAAGGCAGAAGAACCGTCAATGGAGGAGATACTTGCGTCGATCCGGCGCATTATCTCCGAAGACGGCGCGGCAGACGAAGCCGAGCCTGAACCGGCACCAAAGGCTGCCAAGCCTGCGCCGAAGCCGCAGCCCGTAGCCGAGCCGGAACCCGAACCGGAAGTGGATTTCGAGGCGGTTCCCGCCGAAGAGCCGGAACCCGAGCTCGAACCCGAAATAGAAGAAGAAGCCTTCGTCCCGGACGAGGAAGAGGAAGATATTCTCGATCTGACCGAGAAGCTCGAAGACGAGCCGGAAGCCGAGCCGCTGTTCGAGGAACAGAAGCGGCGGGCGCAGGCCGCCCCTCCGCCGGTTTTCGAGGAAGAGGACGAGGATGAGGGGCTGGTGTCCCCGCCGAAGCGCGAGGAAGCCGTTTCCGCCTTTGCGAACCTGACCTCCTCGCTTGAGGCACGGCATCCGGAACTACCCATCGGGGCAGGCCACAAGACATTGGAATCGCTAACCAAAGAGGTTATGCGCCCGATGTTGAAGGAATGGCTCGACAAGAACCTGCCGCATATCGTCGAGAGGTTGGTCCGCGAGGAGATCGAGCGGATCGCCCGGCAGGGTCAGCGCCACCCGGAAGACTGAACCGATTTACCGCCCCATCGGATCCGCCCATCCCGCAGGGATGACCGGCGGTGTTTGGTGTTAGCCGTTGGCAGGGCGGGCCGCTTGGCGTAGATAAAGCGCCTCAAGCCATTCCATAGCAGACCAGACGAAACCGAGGATTTTCGAGAATGCTGGGCAAGACTTTCGAGCCGGCCGCGATCGAGGCGAAATGGTACCCGGAATGGGAGAAGAGCGGCGCCTTCCGCTGCGACCCGACTTCGGCCAAGACGCCCTACACGATCATGATGCCGCCGCCGAACGTCACCGGCAGCCTGCATATGGGCCACGCGCTGACCTTCACCCTGCAGGACATCCTGGTCCGCTATCACCGGATGAAGGGCTATGACGTGCTGTGGCAGCCCGGCACCGACCATGCCGGCATCGCGACGCAGATGGTGGTCGAGCGCCAGCTCGAATCGCAGCAGATCACCCGGCACGATCTCGGTCGTGAGAAATTCGTCGAGAAAATCTGGGAGTGGAAGGCCGAATCCGGCGGTACCATCATCAACCAGCTGCGCCGGCTGGGCGCCTCGGCCGATTGGGAGCGCGAGCGCTTCACCATGGATGAGGGCCTGTCGCATGCCGTGCGCAAGGTCTTTGTGCGGCTGTTCAAGGAAGGCCTGATCTACCGCGACAAGCGGCTGGTGAACTGGGATCCGCGCCTGCTGACGGCGATCTCCGATCTCGAGGTCGAGCCGCGAGAGGTGAAGGGCAAGCTCTGGCATTTCCGCTACATGCTGGCCGATGGCAGCGGCCGCTCGATCACCGTGGCGACCACACGCCCGGAAACCATGCTGGGCGACACTGCCGTAGCCGTGCATCCCGAGGATGAGCGCTTCACCGATCTGGTTGGCCAGATGGTCGAACTGCCGCTGGTCGGGCGCCTGATCCCGATCATCGCTGACGAGTATTCCGACCCGGAAAAGGGCACCGGTGCAGTGAAGATCACCCCGGCGCACGACTTCAACGATTTCGAGGTCGGCAAGCGGCACAATCTGGAGATGATCAACGTTCTCGACCGCGAGGCGCGGATGAACGAGAACGTGCCGGAGGCCTATCGCGGCCTCGACCGCTACAAGGCGCGCGAGAAGATCGTCGCCGATATCGAGGCGCTGGGCCTGTTGGTCGAGATCGAGGACCACCCGCACACCGTGCCGCATGGCGACCGCTCCGGCGTCGCCATCGAGCCCTGGCTGACCGACCAGTGGTTCTGCGATGCCGCCACGCTGGCCAAGCCGGCGTTGGAGGCGGTGGAGACCGGCAAGACCGAGTTCGTGCCCAAGCAGTGGGAAAAGACCTATTACGAGTGGATGCGCAACATCCAGCCCTGGTGCGTGTCGCGTCAGCTCTGGTGGGGCCATCAGATCCCCGCCTGGTACGGGCCGGATGGCAAATATTTCGTCGAGGAAACCGAGAAAGAAGCTGCCGCCGCCGCCGATGCGCATTATGGCAAGCCGGTAGAACTGACCCGCGATCCCGACGTGCTCGACACCTGGTTTTCCTCGGCGCTGTGGCCGTTCTCCACGCTGGGCTGGCCGGAGGAGACGCCGGAGCTGAAGCGGTACTATCCCGGTGACGTACTGGTCACGGGCCTCGACATCATCTTCTTCTGGGTCGCCCGCATGATGATGGCCGGTATCCATTTCGAACAGGATATCCCCTTCAGGACGGTCTATATCCACGCCCTGGTGCGCGACGAGCGCGGCCAGAAGATGTCGAAGTCGAAGGGCAATGTCATTGACCCGCTGGACCTGATCGACCGGTTCGGCGCCGATGCGCTGCGCTTTACCCTGACGGCGCAGGCCGGGCAGGGGCGCGACATCAAGCTGGCCGAGAGCCGGGTCGAGGGCTATCGCAACTTCGCCACCAAGCTGTGGAACGCAGCGCGCTATTGTGAGATGAACGGGGCACAGCCGGTCGCCGGATTCGATCCCGCCACGGCGAAGCAGCGGGTCAACCGCTGGATCGCCGGCGAGGTGGTGCGAACGGCGAAGAAGATTTCACAGGCCTTTGAAACCTATCGCTTTAACGACGCAGCCGGGGCGGCTTACCAGTTCGTCTGGGGCAGTTTCTGCGACTGGTATCTGGAATTCACCAAGCCGATCCTGCTGGGCGAGGACGAGGCCGCCAAGGCCGAAACCCGCGCCATGACCGGCTGGGCGCTGGACCAGATCCTGCTGATGCTGCATCCGATGATGCCCTACATCACCGAGGAGCTGTGGAACGCGCTTGCCGAGAAGCGGGGCGGGCTGCTGATTTCCGCTGCTTTCCCAGAACTGCCGGACAGCCTGATCGATGCGGAGGCGGATGCCGAGATGGAATGGCTGGTCCGTCTGATCAGCGATATCCGCTCGGTGCGCAGCGACATGAATGTGCCGCCCGCCGCCAAGGCGCCGCTGCAGGTGAAGGGCGCCAGCGCCGCCACCCTGGCGCGCTTCGACTCGCATAACGACATCATCCTGCGCATGGCCCGACTCTCCGGGGTCGAGACGGTGGATGACACCGCCAAGGGCGCGGTGCAGATCGTCCTCGACGAGGCCACGCTGGCCTTGCCGCTGGCCGACCTGATCGACGTTTCGGTGGAAAAGCAGCGCCTGACCAAGGAGATCGACAAGGTCGAGGTGGAGATCAAGAAGATCGCCGCCAAGCTGGCGAACGAGAATTTCGTCGCCAAGGCGCCGCCCGAGGTGGTCGAGGAAAACCAGGAGCGCAAGGCCGACGCCGAGGCCACCCGTGACAAGCTGTCGGCGGCCCTGCAGCGGCTGGCGGCGGTGTAGGCCCGTTACGCCAGCTTTTTCTCCAGCGCCCGGCTGAGATAGGGCTTCAGGTAGCGTCCGGTGTGGCTGCGCGGGTTTTCGGCCACTTCCTCGGGCGTGCCGATGGCGACGATCTCGCCGCCGCCGGTGCCGCCCTCTGGGCCAAGATCAATGACCCAGTCGGCGGTCTTGATGACCTCCAGATTATGCTCGATCACCAGTACCGTGTTGCCCTGCTCGACCAGCGCGTGCAGCACTTCCAGCAGCTTCTTCACATCCTCGAAATGCAGGCCGGTGGTGGGCTCGTCGAGGATGTAGAGGGTGCGGCCGGTGGCCCGGCGCGACAACTCCTTGGCCAGCTTCACGCGCTGCGCTTCGCCGCCAGACAGGGTGGTGGCCTGCTGCCCGACATGGACATAGCCGAGCCCGACCCGTTCCAGCGTTTCCATCTTGTCGCGGATCGAGGGGACGGCCTGGAAGAATTGCGCCGCATCCTCCACCGTCATGTCCAGCACATCGGCGATGGATTTGCCCTTGAAGTGGATTTCCAGCGTCTCGCGGTTGTAGCGCTTGCCCTTGCAGACGTCGCACTGGACATAGACATCGGGCAGGAAGTGCATCTCGATCTTGATGACGCCATCGCCCTGGCAGGCTTCGCAGCGCCCGCCCTTCACATTGAAGGAGAAGCGGCCGGGCGCATAGCCCCGCGCCTTCGCTTCCGGCAATCCGGCGAACCAGTCGCGGATCGGCGTGAAGGCGCCGGTATAGGTGGCGGGGTTGGAGCGCGGCGTGCGGCCGATCGGCGACTGGTCGATGTCGATTACCTTGTCGATCAGCTCGATCCCCTCGATGCGGTCATGCGGAGCGGCATGCTCGCGCGCATTGTGCAGCCGCCTGGCCAGCGCCTTGTACAGCGTGTCGATGATCAGGGTCGATTTGCCGCCGCCTGACACGCCGGTCACGCAGGCGAAGGTGCCGAGCGGGATATCGACCGAGACATTCTGCAGATTGTTGCCGGTAGCGCCGGCCAGCCGCAGAATATGGCCCTTCTTGCCCTTGCGGCGCTTTGTTGGCACCGGCACCTCGCGCATGCCGGTCAGGTACTGGCCGGTGATGCTTGCCGGATTCTGCATCACCTCTTCGGGCGTGCCGCAGGCGACGACCTTGCCGCCATGCGCGCCGGCGCCCGGCCCCATATCGACCAGATAATCGGCGGCGCGGATCGAATCCTCGTCATGCTCGACCACGATTACCGTGTTGCCGATATCGCGCAGCCGGCGCAGCGTGCCAAGCAGCCGGTCATTGTCGCGCTGATGCAGGCCGATGGACGGCTCGTCCAGCACGTACAGCACGCCGGTCAGGCCGGAACCGATCTGCGAGGCAAGCCGGATGCGCTGGCTTTCGCCGCCCGACAGCGTCGCCGAGGCGCGCGACAGGGTGAGATACTCAAGCCCGACATTCATCAGGAAGCCGAGCCGCTCATTGATCTCCTTCAGGATGCGCAGCGCGATCTCATTCTGCTTGTCGGTCAGCTTATCGGAGAGGCTGCCGAACCAGTCATGCGCCTCGGCAACGGAGAATTCCGCTACTTCCGAGATGTTCAGCCGGTCGAGCTTTACCGCCAGTGCCTCGGGTTTCAGGCGCTGGCCGCCGCAGGTCTCGCAGGGGCTGACACCCTGGAACTTGCCCAACTCCTCGCGCACCCAGGCGCTGTCGGTCTCGCGGAAACGCCGGGCCAGATTGGTGACGATGCCCTCGAAGGGCTTGTTCGTGGTGTATTTGCGCAATCCATCGTCGAAGGTCATTTCGACCGCATCCGCCCCGGTGCCGAACAGGATGCCCTGGCGCACCGCCTCCGGCAGGTCGCGGAACGGCGTGTTCATCTTCACGTCGTAATGCTTCGCCAGGCTTTTCAGCGTCTGCTTGTAATATTGCGAGGTCGAATTGGCCCAGGGGGCTATGGCGCCCTCAGCCAGGCTCAGCGTGTCGTTCGGCACCACCAGATCAGCATCGAAATACATCTTGGTGCCCAGCCCGTCGCAGGCCGGGCAGGCGCCGAACGGGTTGTTGAAAGAGAACAGCCGCGGCTCGATCTCATCGATGGTGAAGCCGCTGACCGGGCAGGCGAACTTGGCGGAGAACACCGTCCGCTCGCCGCCATCGGCATTCTCCGCGATGGCCAGGCCGTCGGCCAGTTCCAGCGCGGTCTCCAGCGAATCGGCGAGCCGCGTCGCCAGGCCCTCGCGCACCACCAGGCGGTCGATCAGCACCTCGATATCGTGCTTGCGCTTCTTGTCCAGCGCCGGCGCCTCGTCGATCTCGTACAGTTCGCCATCGATCTTCACCCGGGTGAAGCCGCGCTTCTGCAGTTCCTGCAATTCCTTGCGGTATTCGCCCTTGCGGCCGCGCACGATGGGGGCCAGCAGATACAGCCGCGTGCCTTCCGGCATCGCCACGATGCGATCGACCATCTGGCTGATCGTCTGGCTTTCGATCGGCAGGCCGGTGGCGGGCGAGTAGGGGATGCCGACACGCGCGAACAGCAGGCGCATGTAATCGTAGATCTCGGTGACCGTGCCGACGGTGGAGCGCGGATTCTTCGAGGTTGTCTTCTGTTCGATGGAGATCGCCGGCGACAGCCCCTCGATCAGGTCCACGTCCGGCTTGCCCATCAGTTCCAGGAACTGGCGGGCATAGGCCGAGAGGCTCTCGACATAGCGGCGCTGTCCCTCGGCATAGATCGTGTCGAAGGCCAGCGATGACTTGCCGGAGCCGGACAGGCCGGTGATGACCGTCAGGCTGTTGCGCGGCAGATCGACATCGACACTTTTCAGATTGTGCTCGCGGGCACCGCGAACGCGAATGGTCTCTTGCATGGGGCAAACCGTCTCGGGAGGTTGTGGCCAGAACTATATGGCGGGCGAATTGCTTTCTTGCCACCTTTCAATTGCTAGCCTACATTAGAACAAAAAAAGAACAAAGAAAATTTGCGTCAGGAAACTTCAAGTGTATTTCTTGCGGGGTGAAGTTGGTACGGAACCGGAATGACTACCAGGTGGCATCTGAACGCCCTTTGCATGTAAAGTCGCTTCTTCCGGTGGTTGTTGGCACTGAGCTGGCGCCGCTTTGTCTATGATTTCGTTTGATTTGTATCGATTCTTGAGGTTTGGGGAAACACATGGCTGGGTCCGTCAATAAAGTCATTCTGATCGGTAATCTGGGGCGCGACCCGGAAATCCGGTCCATGCAGAACGGTCAGAAGGTGGCGAATCTGGCGCTCGCGACCTCGGAGAACTGGCGTGACAAGCAGAGCGGCGAGCGGCGCGAGCGCACCGAATGGCACCGGGTCGTGATTTTCAACGAGAACCTGATCGAGATCGCCGAGAAATATCTGCGCAAGGGCTCGAAGATCTATATCGAAGGCTCGCTGCAGACCCGCAAATGGCAGGACCAGAGTGGCCAGGAGAAATACACGACGGAGATCGTTCTGCAGCGCTATCGTGGCGAACTGACGATGCTCGATGGCCGGGCCGATGGCGGCAGCGGGTCGGGCGGTGGTTCTGGCGGTGGTTCTGGCGGCGGCTACGAATCGGCCCAGGACGATTATTCGGGCGGTGCGGCGAGTGGTCCGGCAGGCAGTCCCGCACGGGGCGGCAGCGATCTGGACGATGAGATTCCGTTCTGATAGGGGAAATCCCGTTCTGATAGGGGAAGTGCCCTTATTTCGCCTGACCAACCCAAAAATTAACGCTCTCGAAAGTAATAGAGCCTAAAGTTGGCAGGCATTTAACATCACATCACAATAGACATTGCATGGCTGGACTCCTCAAAGAGCGTCTGGGGCACTGGGTAAGTTTCTATCCGGAGCCTATCCTGCTCATTGAGGGCGGGGTCGTTCGCGATTCGAATATTGCTTTATCCCGATTGATCGGAATCGACGACCCTGCATTCTGCCATGGCCAGCCTTTCGCGCGTGTCGTCAGTATCGATGCGCAGCGTAAGGAAGGAATTTCCTGGCTGTCGGGCAAGCTAAGCGGACCAGATGCCGACGTGCCCATCGAGGTGCTGCTGCTGCCGCTCCGTGCCGGAAAGGAAGCGCGCGAGCATATTGTCTATTTGCGCGACCGCCGGCCCTTGCTTGAACGCGAAGAGACCCTGCACAGAGCGAGATTGCAGGCGGAGACGGAGCGGAACACGGCCCGGCAGTTCCTGGCGCAGATGACGCATGAGCTGCGGACGCCCCTGAACGCCGTGATCGGCTTCAGCGAGATCATGGTCAATCAGCTGTTCGGGCCGCTGGATGACCGGTATCGCGACTATGCCGAGGATATCATGCAGAGCGGCCGTCACCTGCTCGGCATCATCAACGATATTCTCGACCTGTCGAAGATCGAGGCTGGCGAGATGACGCTCGACGAGCGCCAGGTCGATGTCGGACGGGTGGTGCAGTCCTCGATCCGGATTATCAGCGAGCGCGCAGCCTTGGGGCAGGTGAGCATACAGGTCGATCCGGCCTGTATTTTTCCTTTCGTTATCGGCGACGAAACCAAGCTGAAGCAGCTTTTTCTCAATCTCCTGTCAAACGCGGTGAAATTCACGCCGTCGGGCGGCCGCGTTCTGGTGCGCAGCGAGATCGATTCGCGCGGCTGGCTCGCCATCTCTGTCATCGATAGTGGCATCGGGATGAGTGCTGCCGACTCGAAGATCGCAATGATGCCGTTCAAGCAACTGCACGCCAAGACCGAGCATGACGATCGCGGCACCGGCCTCGGCCTGACGATCAGCCAGGCCATCGCGGTGCTGCATAACGGCACGCTGGAACTGGTTAGCGAGGTTGGCAGAGGAACCAGGGTCACGCTGAAACTGCCCGCCGACAGGCTGATGGCCGTCTCCTGAGGTGCGTCCGCGCCGATTGGCGTCTTTCGCCTCCCCCCGGCAACAGATATCAGCTGATTCAGCTGAGACCGACGACCCCGTCGAGAATGGCGCCTTGCAGCTTTGCGCTGCCGATATCCGCGCCGATGAACCGGGCGTCGGTGAGATTGGCACCGGTGAGGTCGGCCTCGTCCAGCTTCGCCCGCGACAAATCGGCGCCGGCAAGATTGGCATACATCAGCCGGGCGCCACGCAGGTCGGCGCCCACCAGCCGCGCATTGCGCAGGTCCGTGCTGAGGGATCGCCCGGAACTGCCGACATCGGTCAGCGGCGACAAATCGGCGCCGGCCAGGATCGATTCGTTCAGATGCGCATGTTCCAGGCTTGCCCCGCGCAGATCGGCGTTGCGCAGGATGGCGGCGCGAAGGTCGGTGCGTGCCAGATTGGCGGTCGCCATCTCCACCCCGGTCAGATTGCAGCCGCGCAAGATGGCTTGTGCCATCGAAATGGCGGTCAGGCTGCGCCCGGCGAAGTCGCAGCGCGACAGGTCGATGCCGTCCAGCGTCAGCCGCTTGCCCTGGCGTGCCGCGCTCTTGACCCAGATCTCGTGCATGTCCAGAGCCGCTTCCAGGTCCAGATCGGAGGCTTCCGGCGTCTTCGGCAGGACCGCCCGGGCAAAAACCGGCGAGGAGAGGTGGTTGAGGTCGAGGATGGCGCCGGTCAGGTCGGCGCCGTCGAAATTGGCGTCGTGAATGCGGGCATTGGTGAGTACGGCGCCCTGGAAATCCGCGCCGGCTGCATTCACCCCGTTCAGGTTCACACCGGTCATGATGGCGTTCCGGAAATTGCTCATCCGCAGATCGGCGTTGCGCAGATCCGCGTTGGACAGGTTTGCCTCGCTGAAATCGGCGCGCAGCGTGAAGGAACCGCCGATTTTCGCATTGCTTAGGTTCGCCCCTTCGGCGTTGATGGCGGTCATGTCGGCATGGCCGTCGCCATGACTGACCACCGTGGGAATCCGGTTGGCGGAGTAGCGCGCCAGGACGGCCTCGCGGATGTCGGCTTCCATCAGATTGGCGCCGATCAGGCTGGCGGCGCGGAAACAGGCCCCGCGCAAATCGGCGCGTGTCAGGTCGGCGCCGTTGAAGTTGCTGCGGCGCAGATCGGCGGCGTAGAAATTGGAGAATTGCAGCTTGCTCCGCCGGAACAGGCTGCCGGAAAGTGCGGCGCCGGTGAAATCCGATTCGCGCAGGTCACGCGCGCTGAAATCGGTGTTTTCGAGCCGGAAACCCGATAACAGGGCGCGACGGCCACCGGGGCGGCCGGACAGCAGCCTTTCGTGAAGTGCCAGGGCCTTGGCAAGATCGACGGGACGGAGACTCTTGAGCTGGGCTCCTTCACCATCCTGCGAGGCAATCAATTTCGTATCAGCCATCAGTTTAATCCTGCCGCGCTTTTTGACAGGGCGTGCGGCACTGGTTCGCCCTGGATTTCGCTGAGCCTACTAAAATCATAGGCGCTAATCTTTAAGGCTCTCTTAAGAATGCACGCGGCGAGGCGATGCCGGCTTCGCAAGCCCGTCAGCGGCGTTGTTCGCATTCGCGAAACATGCTAGAAACCTTGCTCAAACAACAATATCTTGGGGTAAGCCAAGATTGCGCCTCATAATGACGCGCCGCTAAGCCACCATCGCCCGCAACGGAAAGTTCCCTTCGCCTTGTCCACGACGACGCCTCCTGGAACGCCCCCCGGCTTCGATGTAAAGCCCGTCTCCATCGAAGAGGAGATGCGCCGCTCCTATCTCGATTACGCCATGAGCGTGATCGTCGCCCGCGCCCTTCCGGATGTGCGCGACGGGCTGAAGCCCGTGCATCGCCGCATTCTCTATGCGATGAAGGATGGCGGCTACGACTGGACGAAACCCTATCGTAAATCGGCCCGTATCGTCGGCGACGTCATGGGTAAATACCATCCGCACGGCGACAGCGCCATCTACGATGCGATGGTGCGCATGGCGCAGGATTTCTCCATGCGCCTGCCGCTGATCGACGGGCAGGGCAATTTCGGTTCGATGGACGGCGATCCGCCGGCGGCCATGCGCTATACCGAGGCGCGGCTCGCCAAGGCGGCCGAGGCGCTGCTGCGCGACATCGATAAGGAGACCGTGAAGTTCGTCGCCAACTATGACGAATCGGTCGTCGAACCGACGGTGTTGCCGGCGGAATACCCGAATCTTCTGGTCAATGGCGCCGGCGGCATCGCCGTCGGCATGGCGACCAACATCCCGCCGCACAATCTGGGCGAGGTGATCGATGCCTGCTGCGCCTATGTCGATGATCCCTCGATCGGCATGGAAGAGCTGATGCAGCATGTGCCGGGGCCGGATTTCCCGACCGGCGGCATTATCATGGGCAAGCGCGGCATCCATGAGGCCTACAGCACGGGGCGCGGGTCGGTCATCATGCGCGGCCGCGTGGCGGTCGAGGAAATCCGCAAGGACCGCGAAGCGCTGGTGATCAGCGAGATCCCCTATCAGGTAAACAAGGCGCGCCTGATCGAGCGGATTGCCGAGGTGGTGAACGCCAAGATCGTCGAGGGTATCTCGGACATCCGCGACGAGAGCGACCGCGACGGTGTGCGCGTTGTCGTGGAAATCAAGCGCGACGCCCAGGCGGATGTGGTGCTGAACCAGCTCTACCGCTATACGCCGCTGCAGACCTCCTTTGGCGTGAACGCGCTGGCGCTGAATGGCGGCCGGCCGGAGATGATGACCTTGAAGCAGGTCATCGAGGCTTTCCTGCAGTTCCGCGAGGAGGTCATCACCAAGCGCACGGTCTATGAGCTGGGCAAGGCCCGGGACCGGGCGCATATCTTGGTCGGTCTTCTGGTGGCGATCCAGAATCTCGATCCCGTCATCGAGATGATCCGCGCCTCCAAGGATGCCGCCGAGGCGCGCGCCGCGCTGATGGCGACGGACTGGCCGGCGATGGATGTGGCGCCGTATATTGCGCTGATCGACGAGCCGGGCCGCGCCGTGGTCGATGGCAGGTACCGGCTCTCCGAAGTGCAGGCCAAGGCTATCCTGGAACTGCGCCTGCAGCGCCTGACCGGCATGGAGCGCGAGAAGCTGGTCGAGGAAACCCAGGAGATCGCCGGCAAGATCGAGGAATATCTGGCGATCCTCGGGTCCCGCGAGAAGCTGATGAGCGTGCTGCGCGAGGAGCTGGTGCGGATCAAGGATCAGTTCGCCACGCCGCGCCGTACCGCGCTGGAAGAAGGCGAACTGGACCAGGATATCGAGGACCTGATCCAGCGCGAGGACATGGTGGTGACGGTCAGCCGTCTCGGCTATGTGAAGCGCGTGCCGCTCTCGACCTATCGGGCGCAGAAGCGCGGCGGCAAGGGGCGCGCCGGCATGGCGACCCGTGACGAGGATTTCGTGTCCCGCGTCTTCGTCGCCAACACGCATACGCCGCTGCTGTTCTTCACCTCGCGCGGCATGGTCTATCGGATGAAGGTGTGGCAGTTGCCGCTGGCAACGCCGCAGGGCCGCGGCAAGCCGATCGTTAACATGCTGCCGGTGCAGGCGGGCGAAGGCATTTCCACCATCATGCCGATGCCGGCGGATGAGGATAGCTGGGGTGGGCTGCATGTCATGTTCGCCACCTCGGCCGGCACGGTGCGGCGCAACTCGCTGTCCGACTTCACCAACATCAAGTCGAACGGCAAGATCGCCATGAAACTGGCCGAAGGCGAGCATCTGGTCGGCGTCATGCCCTGTTCGGAAGAGCAGGACGTGCTGTTGTCCACCCGCAATGGCCAGTGCATCCGTTTTGCCGTCACCGATGTGCGTGAGTTCAAGGGCCGCGATTCCATGGGTGTGCGCGGTATCAGGCTGCAGAATGACGATCAGGTCATCTCGCTGTCGATCATTGACCATGTCGCGGCCACGGCTGACGAACGGGCCGCCTATCTGCGGCGGGCCGCGGCACTGCGGCGCCAGAATGGCGATGAGGGGGCTGAGGAGGCCGTCGTTCTGGAGGCCGAGGAGGGCGCTGGCGCCGGCGGTTCGCTGGACGATGCCCGGTTCGAGGATATGGCCGCACGCGAGGCCTTCATCCTGACGGTCAGCGAAAAAGGCTTCGGCAAGCGCAGCTCGGCCTATGAGTACCGGGTTACCGGACGCGGCGGGCAGGGCATCGCCAATATGGAGCTGAACGAGCGCAACGGTAAGCTGGCGGCCTCTTTCCCGGTGGCGCAGACCGATCAGATCGTGCTGGTGACCGATGGCGGCCAGCTGATCCGTTGCCCGGTACACGATATCCGCATTGCCGGACGCCGCACGCAGGGCGTTACCCTGTTCCGGGTGGCCGAGGACGAGCATATCGTCTCGGTGGCCTGGATGGCCGAGGAAAGCGGTGCCGCGGAGGACGAGATCGGCGACGAGATCGAGGACGCCGCTGAAGCAGTCGAGGGCGACGCTGCTGAAGGGGAGGCGGCGCCGGAATCGGAGGGGAGCGATGAATAAGCATCTGACCGGGGTCTATCCGGGCACCTTCGACCCAATCACCCATGGCCATCTGGACATCATCAAGCGGGCCTCGAAGATGGTCGATCATCTGATCATCGGGGTCGCCCAGAATGCCGGCAAGGGGCCGCTGTTCAGCATTGGCGAGCGACTTGACCTTGTTCGGGGCGAGATCGCCGCGCTGAATGACACGGGGGAGTACGGCCATATCGAGGCGCGGTCGTTCAGCAATCTGCTGATGCATTTCTGCCAGGCGGCGAATGCCTCGCTGATCATCCGCGGGCTGCGCGCCGTCTCGGATTTCGAATATGAATTCCAGATGGCCGGCATGAATGCCCGCCTCGACCCGAAGATCGAGACCGTGTTCCTGATGGCCTCGGAACGCCACCATTTTATCTCCTCGCGCTTCGTGAAGGAGATTGGTGCTCTGGGCGGCGATATCAGTTCCTTCGTGCCGCCCCGCATTGCCGAGCGCGTTATGCACCGCTTCGCCAAGGACAACACGCCGGAAGTCGAGACCCGCGCCTGAATTCAATTGCCCATATAGGGTGCATACAGGGATTGACCGGGCGGGCAAGCTTGCCTAGGTTGCCGGCACCCGAACGCACCTTGGTGCGTATCGTGCAAAGAGTCCTTAGCTCAGCCGGTAGAGCAACTGACTTTTAATCAGTAGGTCGTGGGTTCGAGTCCCACAGGACTCACCAATTTCCGCCAGCGCGATGACCGTTTCCGCTAAGGTATGGTCATGCTGCTGCGGCTCCTTTCCCTTCTGCTGCTTCTGGCTGGCTGCGCTTCCGGCGACAGCGTGCCGGCCGATATTGCCGCGCGCGACGGACCGCCGGCCCGGACCCTTCATGTCATCAGCAATGGCTGGCATGCCGGCATCATCCTGGCACGCTCTGACCTGCCGGTGGGGCTGCTGCCCGAGGCGGCGGATTTTCCCGCTGCCGCCTGGCTGGAGTTTGGCTGGGGCGACCGCGAATATTACCCCAATCCGCGCCCCACGATGGGGATGGCGCTGGCCGCCGGGCTGACGCCGACGCCAGCGGTATTGCATATCGCCGGCCGTGCGGCACTGCCGGAGGCGGGCGGGAAGCTGGAAATCCTGCGCTTTCGCATCAGCGAGGCGGGGCTGCGCCGCTTGGTGGAACGCATCGATGCCGCCATGGAGCGCCCCGCCGGTCAGGATCGTGCGGCCAGCCTTGCCCCCGGCCTTTACGAGACCAGCCTGTTCTACCCGGCGCGGGGGGAGTTCCACCTGTTCAACACCTGCAACAGCTGGGTCGCGCGCAAGCTGGCCTGGGCCGGCCTGCCGGTCAGCGATTCCGGGGTAACGATGGCCGAGGATCTGATGGTGCAGCTGAGACCGCTGGCTGTGCCGCGTTAGCCGAGCACGGCATCGCGCAAAATCTCATACTCTTGTATGTGATTGTAGGGCGCCGCCGAGATTCTGACCCAGGGATTGCCGCCGAAATGATGCACCGGAACCTCGATCCGGTGGTTCTCCCACAATTCGTCAAGGATCGTCTGCGCCGGTACATCGCGGAACCGGTCGGGCAGGCGGATCGTCGCCATGCTGCCGCGCAAGGGCGCCGGCGTGCCGATCCCGGTACCCCAGGCTTGCGCCAGCATCTCCGCCGCCTCCGTCGCCAAATCGCGGCAATAGGCGCGGATCGCGGGCAGTCCGCCGATGCTGTCGAAGAACGCGATTGTCGCGCCAACCGACAGCCAGGCGCTGGCGTCGCGCGTGCCGGTCCAGGAGAATTCCTCGGCGAAGCCCTTCCTGAACGGATGCGAGATGGTGGTGGGGTGGATTCCAGCCTGCCGGTCCGGCGCCACCCACAGGAAGGCGCAGCCTTTCGGCGCGCACAGCCATTTATGGCAGTTGCCGGTGTAGAAATCGGCGCCGATGGCCGGTACGTCGAGATCCAGCATACCCGGCGCATGCGCGCCATCCACCAGCACCAGTCGCCTCTCGCTCTTGCAGGCGGCGATCAGTTCCTGCAGGGGCTGGATCGTTGCGGTGGGGGAGGTGATATGGTCCAGGATCACCAGCCGCGTCCGGTCGCTCAGCTTTGCCTTAACCGCCGCGACGATGGAGTCCGTGCCTTCCAGCGGAAACGGCACCTCGGCGATCTTTATCGTGGCACCGGTCTTTTCCTCAATGAAATGAACGGTCTGCTTCACGGCGTTATAGCCATGGCTGGTCACCAAAATTTCATCGCCCTTTGCGAAGTCCAGGCTGCGCAGCACCGCATTCACACCGCCGGTCGCATTCTCGACAAAACCGAGATCGGCGGGATCGGCGCGCAGAAACCGCGCCAGATCGGCCCGCGCTTTCTCCAGCGCCTCCGGCAGCACCCGCCGCATGAAGTTGACGGGATTTTCCTCCATCAGGTCCTGCCAGCGCCGCTGCTCGGCCAGCACGGCTTTCGGCGTGGCGCCGTAGGAGCCATGATTCAGGAAAATGATATCGTCGCGCAGGTTCCAGTGGTGCCGCACGGCTTGGCCAAGGCTTGCCGCCATCTCTCATCCCCTCTGCAGACCGGTTCAGGCTCGTGTATGCTGCCGGAGCGGGATGGCGCGACGCCAGCAATATATTGTGGGGGTGACATGTTCGAAGGGTTCACGCAGCACCGGATCGAAACCAGTGGGGCGGAGATCAATCTGCGCACCGGCGGGCAGGGGCCGGCGCTGCTGCTGCTGCACGGTTATCCGCAGACCCATGCGATGTGGCACCAGATCGCCCCGGCGCTGGCGGAGCGCTTCACGGTGGTCGCCCCGGACCTGCGCGGCTATGGCGATTCCTCCAAGCCGAAGACGGATGAGCGGCATGCACCCTATGCCAAGCGCGCCATGGCGCAGGACATGGCCGAGGTGATGACAGCGCTGGGCGTCGAGGAGTTCATGGTGGCCGGGCATGACCGTGGCGGCCGGGTGGCGCACCGGCTGGCGATCGACCATGCTGACCGGGTAACAAAACTGGCGGTGCTGGACATCGCCCCCACGCATGAAATGTACAGGGCGACCGATATGGAGTTCGCCACCGCCTATTATCACTGGTTCTTCCTGATCCAGCCCTATGATCTGCCGGAACGCATGATCGGTGCCGATCCCGGCACTTTCCTGGAGCGCAAGATGGGCCATTGGGGGCGCGACGGGGCGGCCTTCACGCCGGAGGCGATGGCGGAATACAAGCGCTGCTTCTCCGATCCGGCGACGATCCATGCCAGCTGCGAGGATTACCGCGCGGCGGCGACCATCGATCTGGAGCATGACGAAGCCGATATGCACCGGAAGTTGAGCTGCCGGGTGCTGGCGCTGTGGGGCGAGAAGGGCTTCGTCGGCCGCAAGTACGATGTTCTGGACGTCTGGCGGAAGCGGGCGCTTCATGTCGAGGGGCATGGTATTCCCAGCGGCCATTTCCTGGCCGAGGAAGCCCCGCAAGAAACCCTGGACGCCCTTATGGCGTTCTTTTCCCGACCCGATTGATCTTTTTCGAGCGAACCTCATGAGCACCGAGCCGACCGGCATGCCCGACACCGATCCACGAACCAGCCCACGAACCAGCCAGGAGGAGGCCGCGCCGCGCCAGAAGCGCAGCCTTCGCCTGACGATGACCAGCCGGCTGCGCGCCTATTTCTTCGCCGGTGTGCTGATCACCGCCCCTATCGGGCTGACCATCTATCTCGCCTGGCTGCTGATCGACTTCATCGACAAGCAGGTCATGCCGCTGATTCCCGTGCGCTACAATCCGGAGACCTATCTGCCGTTCTCCGTGCCCGGTATTGGTCTCGCACTGCTGCTGGTCACGATCACCCTGATCGGCGCGCTGACGGCCGGTTTTGTTGGCCGGCTGATCCTGCGGGTGGGCGAAGCCGTCGTGAATCAGCTGCCGGTGGTACGCAGCGTCTATGGCGCGGTGAAGCAGATCATGGAGGCGGTGCTGGCGCAGCAGTCCAACGCCTTCCGCCAGGTCGTGCTGGTGGAGTATCCGCGCAAGGATTGCTGGGTGATCGGCTTTGTCAGCGGCGCCACCACCGGCGAGGTGCAGGCGCGCACCGAGGCTCAGGTCATCAACGTTTTTATCCCGACCACCCCGAACCCAACCTCCGGTTTCCTGCTGTTCGTGCCGGGCGAGGACCTTGTGTATCTCGACATGAGCATCGAGCAGGGCATCAAGATGGTGGTTTCGGGCGGCATCGTGGCGCCGGCCTGGTCGGAAGGGCAGGGGCGTAAAGTCAAAGCCCGCCCGCGCAAGCAACTGCCGGAGCCAGTCAGTGACGAAGCCGCTGCCGCTCAGCCGGAGCGTAGATAGCGCGCTGCCGCGTCGCGCTCGAACAGGTAGAGCAGCACGCGCAGGCGCTGGCCGCGCTCGCCCTGCAGGTCAGGATCGCGGTCAAGTACCAGCCGGGCATCGTCGCGGGCGGCCTGCAGCAGCTCGCCATGGGCGGCGAGGTCAGCCAGGCGGAAGGTCGGCATGCCGCTCTGCTTGGTGCCCAGCAGATCGCCGGCGCCGCGCAGTTTCAGATCCTCTTCGGCGATGACGAAGCCGTCTTCCGTTTCGCGCAGGATTTTCAGCCGCGCCGTGGCGGTCTCGCTGAGCGGCTTCTGGTACAGCAGAATGCAGGTCGAGGGCTTGTCGCCGCGCCCGATGCGACCGCGCAGCTGATGCAGCTGGGCAAGGCCGAAACGCTCGGCATGCTCGATCACCATGATTGTGGCCGCCGGCACGTCCACGCCGACCTCGATGACGGTGGTGGAGACCAGCAGATCGATGCCGCCCTCGGCGAAGCCCTCCATCACGCGGTCCTTGTCGGCCCCCTTCATGCGGCCATGCACCAGCCCGGCGCGCGCACCGAAGCGTTGGGCGAGGGCGGCATGGCGCTCCTCGGCGGCGGCAACGTCCAGCGCTTCCGATTCGGCGACCAGCGGGCAGACCCAATAGACCTTGTTGCCGGCGTTCAGCGCCCGTTCGACTGCCGCCGTTACCTCTTCCAGGGCCTCGGTCGGCTTGGCGATGGTGACGATGGGCTTGCGGCCCGCCGGCTTCTCGGTGAGGCGCGACACGTCGAGATCGCCATAGGCGGTCAGCGTCAGGGTGCGCGGGATCGGCGTCGCGGTCATCACCAGCACATCGACGCCGCGTCCCTTGCCGGACAGAGCGATGCGCTGATGCACGCCGAACCGGTGCTGCTCGTCGATCACCGCCAGCATCAGATCCCGGAAGACGACATCCTCCTGGATCAGCGCATGGGTGCCGACAACGATGCCGGTCTCGCCCGAGGCCAGGCCGGCCAGGATCGCTTCGCGGTTCCGGCCCTTCTCGCGGCCGGTCAGCAGCGCCACCTTCACACCGGCAGGGGCGGCCAGCCGCTGGATGGTCGCCAGATGCTGGCGTGCCAGAATCTCCGTCGGCGCCAGCAAGGCTGCCTGGCCGCCGGCCTCGATGGCGGCCAGCATCGCCAGCAGCGCCACCACTGTCTTGCCGCTGCCGACATCGCCCTGAAGCAGCCGCAGCATGCGCTTGTCGCTGTCCATATCCGCGGATATCTCGGCCAGTGACATTCGCTGGGCGTTGGTGAGAGAGAAGGGCAGGGCGCCCTCGGCCAGCGCACGGAGCCGCCCGTCACCCCGGATCACCCGGCCGGACTGGCGCTTCTGATGGGCGCGGATCAGCGCCAGCGCCAGCTGGTTGGCCAGCAGCTCGTCAAAGGCGAGACGCTGCCGCGCCGGGGTCAGCGGCAGCAGGTCGGCTTCGGATTGCGGCGCATGCACGCTCTCCAGCGCCTCGCGGAAGGACGGCCAGCGCTGCCGGGCGAGCCAGGCGGCATCCTGCCATTCGGGCAGCTCCGGCAGCCGGTCGAGTGCACCGCGCACCGCCTTGCGCAGCGTCTTCAGCATCAGACCGGCGGTCAGCGGATAGACCGCCTCCACCCCGGCGATCTCGCCGGCTTCCTCCGGTTTCGCGATATAGTCCGGATGCGCCATCTGCGCGCGGTCCTGGAAGAATTCCACCCGGCCGCTGACCACACGGGTTTCGCCGACCGGCAGCTGCTTGACCAGGAAGTCGCCCCGGGCGTGGAAGAACACCAGATCGATATCGCCGCTGGCATCGCGGCAGATCACGCGATAGGGCCGGCGTGGCGTGGGCGAGGGGATGTGCCCCTCGATGCGGACGGTCAGGGTCGCGATGCGGCCCGGTTCCGCCTCGGCAATGCGCGGCGTGTAGGAGCGGTCAACAATGCCGCTGGGCAGGTGCCAGAGCATATCGACCACATGCGGGCCGATGGCGCCCTGCACCAGCTTGCCAAGGCGCGGGCCAAGTCCGGGCAGGGTGGTGACATCGGCGAAAAGCGGGAACAGAATCTGGGGACGCACGCAACCGGCCTGGCTGTTGGTGGATGAAATGCCATTGAACGGCTGACAGAGCCGCTCCTCAAGTCTATATCCTAGGCTTCGAGAAGGAGGACACCAATGTCGGATCGCCCCTCATCCGGGACCGAACCCCAATCAGAGCCGTTGGAAACCCGCCGCCGGCGCCTGCTGTACCGCAGCTGGTATTGCGGCATCAAGGAAATGGATCTGCTGCTGGGCAGTTTCGCCAAGCAGCATCTCGATTCCATGACCGAGGCGCAGCTCGACAGCTATGAGGCATTGCTCGGCATGAACAATGATCCGGCGCTGTATGGCTGGATCATGGGCCTGTCCGAGCCGCCGCCTGGCATGAATTCCGATGTTCTGGAGATGCTGCGTAACTTTAAATTTGTCGATTCACGGTCTTGAAATCACTTAAACAAACACTGAACGCCCCCGGCCGTACTGCGCTGTTCGGGGCGCCTGCAGGGTATGACGCACTGATCCTGTCCCGCCTGGCGCGGGAGGCGGGAGGGGACGGCATTCTGCATGTTGCCGTCGATGATGCGCGCATGGCCACGCTTGCCGAGGCTCTGGCTTTCTTCGCGCCCGATTGCGAGGTGCTGCAGCTGCCGGCCTGGGACTGCCTGCCCTATGACCGGACCTCGCCGAATGGCGAGATCCTGAGCAGCCGGGTGGACAGCCTGACTCGCCTGCTGCTGCCCGCCGAAAAGAAGGGCGGCCGCATCCTGCTGACCACGGTGAGTTCGGTGCTGCAGAAGCTGCCGGCGCGCGCCAGCTTCGAGGGGGCGGTGCTCTCGGTCGAGGTTGGCCAGCGGGTGCAGCTGGACGATCTGATCGGCTTTTTCCAACGCAACGGTTATATCCGCGCCGATACGGTGCGTGAGCCGGGTGAATATGCGGTGCGCGGCGGTATTCTCGATGTCTATCCCGCCGGCGCCCCGGAGCCGCTGCGCATCGACCTGTTCGGCGACGAGGTGGATGGCATCCGCAGCTTCGATGCGGTCACCCAGCGCACCGTCGGCAAGGAAAAGCGCATCCTGTTCAAGCCGGTCGGGGAAATCTTCCTGGACGAGGCCTCGATCCAGCGCTTCCGTCACGGCTACCGCCAGGCCTTCGGGGCGGAAACCGGCGGCGATCCGCTCTATGAGGCGATCAGCGCCGGCCGCCGCCATGTCGGTATGGAGCATTGGCTGCCGCTGTTCCATGACCGGCTGGAAACCCTGTTCGATTATATGCCCGGTGCCGCGGTCAGTTTCGACCATCAGGCGCAGGAAGCGCTGGATGCGCGCCTGGGGCTGATCGACGAATATTACGAGGCGCGGCGCGGCATGCTGCGCGCCGGCGGCGAGGACGGGCAGGTCTATAAGCCGCTGCCGCCCGGCCATCTTTATCTGATGGGCGCGGCGCTGCCGAAGCTGTTGGCGGTGCGCGCCTCGATCCAGCTTTCGCCCTTCATGGCGCCGGAAGCGGAGAAGGACGAGACCGGCCGCGCCATTCTCGATGCCGGCGGCCGGCTTGGTCCGGATTTCGCGGAGGCTCGCGCTAGGCCCGACCTGAACCTCTATGACGCCGTGCGCGATACCATCAAGGCGGAGCAGGGCAGCGGGCGCCGGATCGCCATCGCCGCCGTCAGCGCCGGCTCGCGCGACCGTCTGTCGGCGCTGCTGCGCGAGCATGGCATCGACGGGCTGCATCCGGTGGAGGGCTGGCGCGAGCTGGAAAAGCTGGAGCGCGGCGCCGTCGCGCTGGCGGTCATCGGGCTGGACCGGGGCTTCGCCGCCGAAGGCGTCACGGTCATCGCCGAGCAGGACATTCTGGGCGAGCGCCTGTCGCGGCCGGCCAGGCGCAAGCGCAAGGCGGACGCCTTCATCGCCGAGGCCTCGGCCCTGACCGAGGGCGATCTGGTCGTGCATATGGAGCACGGTATCGGCCGCTATGACGGGCTGGTGACGCTGGAGGTCGGTGGCGCGCCGCACGACTGCCTGCGGCTGATCTATGCCGGCAACGACAAGCTGTTCGTGCCGGTGGAGAATATCGACACGCTGTCGCGCTATGGCTCGGAGGATGCGGCCGCACAGCTCGACAAGCTTGGCGGCGTCGGCTGGCAGGCACGCAAGGCGCGGGTGAAGCAGCGCATTCGCGAGATTGCCGAAAAGCTGATCCGTGTTGCCGCCGAACGCGAGCTGCGCAAGGGCGAGCCGGCACGCCCGGCCGAGGGGCTGTTCGACGAATTCTGCGCGCGCTTCCCCTATTCGGAGACCGACGACCAGCTGCGCGCCATCGAGGAAGTGCTGGCGGATATGGCCTCGGGCCGGCCGATGGACCGGCTGGTCTGCGGCGATGTCGGCTTCGGCAAGACCGAGGTGGCGCTGCGCGCCGCCTTCGTCGCCGTGATGGCCGGTATGCAGGTTGCCGTGGCGGTGCCCACCACGCTGCTGGCGCGCCAGCATTTCAAGACCTTCAGGGAGCGTTTCCAGGGCCTGCCGGTCCGGGTCGAGCAGCTGTCGCGGATGGTCACGGCGAAGGACGCGAAGGACGCCAAGGCGGGCCTCGCCGACGGGTCCGTCGATATCGTCGTCGGTACCCACGCGCTGCTGGCGAAAAGCGTGTCCTTCAAGCGGCTGGGGCTGCTGATCGTCGATGAGGAACAGCATTTCGGCGTGGCGCAGAAGGAGCGGATGAAGGAAATCCGCGCCAACATCCATGTGCTGACGCTGACCGCGACGCCGATCCCGCGCACGCTGCAGATGGCGCTGGCCGGCGTGCGCGAGATGAGCATCATCGCCACCCCGCCGGTGGACCGGCTGGCGGTGCGCACCTTCGTCATGCCCTATGACAGCGTGATCATCCGTGAGGCGATCATGCGCGAGCATTATCGCGGCGGCAAAAGCTTCTATGTCTGCCCGCGCCTGGACGATCTGGCGAAGGTGTCGGAACGGCTGCGCAACCTGGTGCCGGAATGCAAGCTGGCGGTGGCGCATGGCCAGATGCCGGCCAGCGAGCTGGAAGAGGTGATGACACGCTTCACCGACGGCGCCTTCGATATCCTGCTCTCGACCAATATCGTCGAATCCGGCCTGGATATTGCCTCGGCCAACACGCTGATCATCCACCGGGCGGACATGTTCGGGCTGGCCCAGCTCTATCAGCTGCGCGGCCGGGTCGGCCGTTCCAAGACCCGTGCCTACGCTTATATGACACTGCATCCGCAGATGAAGCTGACGCCGAACGCGGTGAAGCGGCTGGAGGTGATGCAGACGCTGGATACGCTGGGGGCGGGGTTCTCGCTGGCCTCCTACGATCTCGATATCCGCGGCGCCGGCAACATGCTGGGCGAGGAACAGTCCGGCCATATCAAGGAGGTTGGCGTCGAGCTGTACCAGCATCTGCTGGAGGAGGCGATTGCCGAACTGCGCAGCGGTGCGGACGCGGCCGCCGCCGAGGAGGAATGGACGCCGCAGATCGCCATCGGCATGCCGGTGCTGATCCCGGAGGCCTATGTCGCCGATCTGTCGGTCCGGCTCGGCCTCTACCGGCGCATTGCCACGCTGCTGGATCGGCAGGAGATCGACAGCTTCGCCGCCGAGATGATCGACCGCTTCGGCCCGCTACCCGAAGAGGTGGAGAATCTGCTGCAGATCGTCGCCATCAAGCGGCTGTGCCGGCAGGCCGGTATCGACAAGGTGGATGCCGGGCCGAAGGGCGCCGTGCTGTCCTTCCGCAACAATCATTTCGCCAATCCGGGCGGCCTTGTGCAGTTCATCTCCAGGCAGGCCGGCAGCGTGCAGCTGCGCCCCGATCACAAGCTGGTCTGCAAGCGCCCCTGGGGGCAGGCGGACAAGCGCGTCGTCGGGCTCAACCATCTGCTGGGCGAGCTGGCGAAGATCGCCGCATAAAAAAGCCCCCGCCAGAAGGCGGGGGCTTCCTGTTCGGTCCCAGCCGCTTACTTGCGGACCACGTTGAACGGGCTGAAGGCCTGGCAGGCGGCCATCAGCTCGATGCGGTTGATGTTCACATTGGCCGGGAAGGTGGCGGTGAAGTAGATCACCTCGGCGACATTGTCCGGGGTGATCGGATCGGTGCCCTTGTAGACATCCTTCGCCTTGTCGGCATCACCCTTGAAGCGGACCATCGAGAACTCGCTTTCGGCGAGGCCGGGCTCGACATCGGTGACGCGGATGTTCTGGGCCACCAGATCGGCGCGCAGATTCAGCGAGAACTGCTTCACGAAGGCTTTGGTGGCGCCATAGACATTGCCGCCCGGATAGGGATAGCTGCCGGCGACGGAGCCGAGATTGATGACATGGCCCTTGCCGCGCTCCACCATGCCGGTCAGCAGCGCCTGGGTGCAGTAGAGCAGGCCCTTGATGTTGGTGTCGATCATCGTCTCCCAGTCGCTCATGGCGACCAGATGGGCCGGCTCCAGACCCAGGGCGAGGCCGGCATTATTCACCAGCACATCGACATTCTTGAAATTGTCGGGCAGGGCGGCGACAGCGGCGCGCACTGCTTTCTCGTCGCGGACATCCAGCGGAATGATATGGACATCGGTGTCCAGTTCCTTCTGCAGCGCCTCAAGGCGCTCCTGCCGGCGGCCGGTCAGGATCAGCTTGTGCTTGTCCTTGGCAAAGCGGCGCGCCGTGGCGGCGCCGAATCCGGCCGTGGCGCCGGTGATGAAGACGGTTAGCTGGGACATGATTGAAACCTCTATTTTAGTCAACAGTTCAGGTGGTTAGGCGGATTTCTTGAGTTTCTCTCCGGCTTTGGCGCGCTGCCAGAGCGCTTCCATCTCCGCGAGGCTGGCCTGATCGGGCGTGCGCCCTTCGGCGGCCAGGGCCGATTCGATGAACTGAAAGCGCCGTTCGAACTTGGCATTGCAGTCGCGCAAGGCAAGCTCCGGATCGACCTTCAGATGGCGGGCGAGGTTGGTGAGCGCGAAGATCAGATCGCCCATCTCCTCATGAATATTCGCGGAATCGCGGCGCTCGGCGGCCAGCTCTTCCTTCAGTTCGGCCAGCTCTTCCTCGATCTTGGCGATGACCTGCGCGGTTTCCGGCCAGTCGAAGCCGACCCGCGCGGCGCGCTTCTGCAGCTTTTCGGCGCGCATCAGCGCCGGCAGGGCAAGGCCGACATCGTCGAGAATGCTGGCTGTTCTGCCTTTCGCCTCGGCCTTGCGGGCGCGCTCGGCGGCCTTCAGCTCTTCCCAGCTCAGCTTGACCGCCTCGGCAGTGTCGGCCGTGCCATCGGTGAACACATGCGGATGGCGCTCGACCAGCTTGTCGGAGATCGCGGTCGCCACGGCGTCGAAATCGAAATGCCCGTCTTCCTTTGCCATCTCAGCATGGAATACGACCTGGAGGAGGAGGTCGCCCAGCTCGTCGCGCAGCTGGCCCATATCGCCCTGGCGGATCGCATCGTCCACCTCATAGGCTTCTTCGATGGTGTAGGGCGCTATGCTGGCGAAATCCTGCGCGCGGTCCCACGGGCAGCCGTCCGGCGCGCGGAGGCGCGCCATGATCCCGAGAAGCCTGTCGATCGGTGCGGTCATGAGATGCGGAATAAGCTGTATGGTTACCGGAGCGGGAGAGTAGCGAGAATGGGCAGGGGATGAAACCCCGGATGGTGATCGCCGTGTGGCGATTGCAGCGTCCAATTATCGCATAATGTATATTATGGTAAATATTGATCAGGCAAGGGCCAGGGTTACGATCAGTTCGGACTCATTATCCTCGGTGAAGCCGCTGCGGCACCCCGTCAGCGTCAGCCCGGCGGCTGTTGCCAGGGTTTCGATATCCTGCCTGTCGAGGATTGCATACTGCATGGCAGCGCTTTCCTCGCGAAGAATCGCCCCGGATTCATCCAGCAGCGCGAATGTCAGCGCCGTAATATGGACGGCACCATTCTCCACCACCCGGTTCTCTGTGGTGTGGTATGCCAGCCTGCCGCTAAACCCCTGAGCCTCGGATTTCAGCACCAGGCTGCCGCGCTGGGCATCGATCTCGCTCTGCGGGACCGGACGGCGCAGCAGATCGGCGTCCGGCAGATGCAGCACGGCCTGACCGTCCGGCGTCAGATGATCGGCGATGCGCTGCAGAAAGCTGCGCCGTCCGTCCGGATCCAGTACATAGCTCAGGCCGTAATAGCCGACGATGATGCGTTCGAACCGGCAGCCAAAGGCGAAATTCTCCATCCGCTGGGCGCACAGTAACGGCCGTCCGAGATCGGTATTACCGCCATAATGGGTCTGGGCCTGCTGCAGGAGCTCCACCGAGGCATCGAAGCCGACAAGCAGCCGTCCCGGTGCCCCCAGCGCCGGAAACAGCCTTCCGCTGCCGCAGGCGGCTTCCAGAACGCTGCCGGTGCCGGCGGTGAAGTCGCGATAGAACTCCGCCTCGCCGATCAGGTTCGAAGCGCGCCCGAACAGCAGATCGTAGAACCCGACCCGCAGATTATGGCCGCTGAAAAATGCCGCTCCGTCAGTCATGCGCGCAGCTTATGCGATCAGGCCTCGACTTGCGCAAAAATCGACCGAATTCAGACTAATGTCTGTTCTTGTTCTCGCACGCGCGCTGAAATTCACGGCAATCCCTGCTCTGGTCGCCTCGCTGCTGTCCGGTTGCTCCGGCCTGGCAACGCTGAACGCGGCGTTGCTGTCGCAGGATTATCCGGTTGCGGCGGATATTGCTTATGGGCCGGATCCCCGGCACCGGCTGGATGTACACAGGCCGGAGGACGGTTCGGGACACCCGGTGGTTGTCTTTTTCTACGGCGGCGGCTGGAAGAATGGCGACCGCGGCGATTACCGGTTCGTTGCCGAGGCGCTGGTGAAGCGCGGCTATGTCGTCGTGATTCCGGATTACCGGGTCTATCCGGCGGTGCGGTTCCCTTCCTTCATCGAGGATGGCGCCAGGGCTGTCGCCTGGGCGCGCGAGAATGTTGGGCGCTATGGCGGCGACCCTGAGCGGATATATCTCGGCGGTCACTCGGCCGGGGCGCATCTGGGCGCGATGCTGGCGCTGAACCGGCACTACCTGCAGGCTGAAGGTCTCGATACGGATATCGTCAAGGGCTTCTTCGGCCTGGCCGGGCCCTATGCGTTCGACCCGACAGAATACAGATCGACCCGCAATATCTTCGCCACGGCGGAAAACCGGGAGAGCACCCAGCCGGTCGCGTTCGTGACCGGCCGCGCGCCGCCCATGCTGCTGCTGCACGGCGCCGGTGACGGCACGGTCTATCCGGTGAACTCAAAGGAACTGGCAAAGGCCTTGCGCGAGAAGAACGTGCCGGTCCGTCATGTCGAATATCCCGATACCGGCCATATCGCCATCTTGCTGGCCTTCTATCCGGAACTGGCCGGGTCGTTGCCGCTGATCGATGATGTCACCCGCGCCCTGCAGGATTTCGAGGCCGGGACGTTCCGTTAACCCTCAATCACCAATCCGTCATAGCCAGGCTCCACGCCGGGCGGACAGGCCACGCGCAAGGCCTCGTAATCGGCGTGGTGGTTCATGTGGTGCAGCACCGCCCTGCCCGGTTTCACCCGCGCTACCCATTCCATCGTGCGCTCGAAATGCGCATGGGTCGGGTGCGGCTCGAAGCGCAGGCAATCGACGATCCAGACATCGACGCCGGTCAGCAGGTCGAGGGCCTCGTCGGACAGGAAAGCCACATCCGTCGAGTAGGCAGCGCTCATTTTATTCGGCATATCGAACCGAAAACCCGTTGAAACAGAATAGCCATGGTCCTGTTCGAAGGATGTCACGCGGATGCTGCCAACCTGGAACGGCCCATCGATCACATGCGGTGTCAGGCAGGGTTTGTAGAAGTAGTCCTTCTCGATGGGCTTGAAGACATAGCTGAAGCGCTTCCCGATGGCGTCCAGGGTGGCCGCATCGGCATGGCAGTCGATCCAGCGCCCGGTCAGCAGGTTCAGCCCCCTCACCTCGTCGATGCCGTGCACATGGTCGGCATGGGCATGGGTATAGAGTATGGCCGTAACGTCCTGCACATTGGCATCGACCAGCTGGTCGTGCAGGTCCGGTGGGGTATCGACCAGCAGGGTAGTTTCCCCGTGCTGGACGAGGATGGAGGCGCGCCGGCGGCGGTTCTTGGGGTTGGCGGGATCGCAGTTTCCCCAGTTTCCGCCGATCATCGGCACGCCGGTCGAGGAGCCGCAGCCGAGGATGGTAATGCGCATGGTAGCGCCTTAACCTGAAATCTGGGCCGGCGCCGGCACCTTGTTGAAAAGATGCAGGAAATTCTCGGTCGTCCGGGTCTCGATCTCGGTCATGCCAACCCCTTTCAGCTCCGCCACCACCTTCGCCGTATGGGCGACAAAGGCCGGTTCGTTGCGCTTTCCCCGGTGCGGCACCGGCGCAAGATAGGGAGAATCGGTCTCGACCAGGATCCGGTCCAGCGGTAGTGCCTTCACCGTCTCGCGCAGTTCCTCCGCCTTCTTGAAGGTGACGATGCCGGACAGTGAAATATACAATCCTAGTTTCAGGCACTCCTCCGCCAGCCAGGCCGAGGAGCTGAAACAATGGATCAGGCCGGGGTAGTTCCCCCGCCCCATCTCGTCCTTCAGGATCGCCACCGTATCCTCGTCCGCGTCGCGCGTGTGGACCACCAGCGGCAGGCCGGTTTCCCGCGCGGCACGGATATGGGACCGGAAGCTGCGCTGCTGGGCCTCCCGCGCGCTGTGCTCGTAGAAATAGTCGAGGCCGGTTTCGCCGATGCCGACGACCTTCGGGTGGCGCGCCGCCTCGACCAGCCGGGCGGTATCGATTTCCGGCTGGCTGTCCGCCTCATGCGGGTGGATGCCGACGGTGCAATAGATGTCGTCATACCGTTCGGCGATAGCGCGGACGCGCTCGAACTCAGTGATCTTGGTGCAGATCGTCACCATCCGCCCGATGCCGGCGGCCCGGGCACGCTCGACGACCGCGTCCAGTTCCTCGGCGAAATCCGGAAAATCGAGATGGCAGTGGCTGTCGACCAGCATCAGGCTTCCCCTTTCGCTGCATCCTCTTCCACCCAGCGCGGGAACACCGCTGCCGGGGCCGGCAACGCGGTGCCGGGCTTCAGCCGCCCGGCGGCGCCAAGGCTGGCGAAGCTGCGGGCCTCTTCCGGCAATGCCAGCAGATCAAGCATCCGGGCGGCAGCGGCGGGTGTTGCGGGCTGCGCCAGAATGGCGGCCTGGCGGATCAGCTCGGCGGTAACGTAAAGCACCGTCTCCATCCGCTTCGGGTCGGTCTTCTTCAGCGCCCAGGGGGCCTCGCCGGCGAAATAGCGGTTGGCCTCGCCGATCAGCGCCCAGACCTCGGCCAGCATGTTGTGGATTTCGTAATTCTCCATCGCCGCGCGCGCGCCGGCCAGCAGACCATCGGCCTGGGCCAGGATCGCTGTGTCTGCATCGCTGAAATCGCCCGGTTCCGGTACCACGCCGCCGCAATTCTTCGCGATCATCGACAGCGAGCGCTGCGCCAGATTGCCGAAATCATTGGCGAGGTCGGCATTGATGCGGTTCACCAGAGCCTCGTGGCTGTAGCTGCCATCCTGGCCGAACGGCACCTCGCGGCAGAAGAAATAGCGGATCTGATCGACGCCATAGGTATCGGCCATGGCGATCGGGTCGATGACATTGCCGACCGATTTAGACATCTTCTCGCCGCGGTTGGTGAGGAAGCCGTGGCCGAATACGCGCTTCGGCAAAGGCAGGTCGGCGGACATCAGGAAGGCCGGCCAGTAGATGGCGTGGAAGCGCACGATATCCTTGCCGATCACATGCGCGTCGGCCGGCCAGAATTTTTGGAAAGCCTCGCCCTCGCGGTCGGGATAGCCCAGCCCGGTGATGTAGTTGGTCAGCGCATCGACCCAGACATACATGACATGCTTCGGATCGCCCGGCACCGGCACGCCCCAGTCGAAGGTGGTGCGCGAGACCGAGAGGTCCTTCAGGCCGGCCTTCACGAAGCTCGTCACCTCGTTGCGCCGCCCATCGGGCTGGATGAAGCCGGGATTGGCCTCATAATAGGCCAGAAGCCGGTCCTGATAGGCCGACAGCCTGAAGAAGTAGCTCTCCTCCTCGACCCATTCGACCGGCGAACCTGTCGGTGCGAGGCGCGTGCCGTCCGGCTGTTTGGTCAGCTCGTCCTCGCCGAAATAGGCCTCGTCGCGCACCGAGTACCAGCCGCCATATTTGCCGAGATAGATGTCGCCGGCCGCCTGCATGCGGCCCCACAGCTCCTGCACGGAGGCGTAGTGCCGGGGTTCCGTCGTGCGGATGAAATCGTCGTTCGAGATGTTCAGGTGCCGCACCATGTTCTGAAACTTGGGCGCCATCTCATCGGCCAGCTGGCGCGGCGTGATGCCCAGCTTTTCCGCCGTCTGCTGCATCTTCTGGCCGTGCTCGTCGGTGCCGGTCAGGAACATCACCTCATAGCCGTCCAGCCGCTTGAAGCGCGCGATCACGTCACTGGCGATCGCCTCATAGGCGTGGCCGATATGTGGCGCGCCATTCGGGTAGGAAATGGCCGTGGTGATATAAAAGGTCTTCGGCGCGGACCCCGACATGCTCATCTGTACTCCAGCGAAAGTTCAGGCCCCCTTAGGGCGCTCCCCCTAGGGCGCTCCCTGCAGCGCCAGGAAGGCGCCGATCACCACCTGCTTGCGATCCAGGTTGATGGCATCGGTGCGGGCCGTCAGATGCCGCACTTTCTCCCATAGCTCCAGCCAGCGATCAAGGCTGTGCAGCGTTGCCAGCCGCCGCAGGGCCGCTTCTTCCTCCACAAGGACAGGCTGCGGCATCTGTCCCAGCCCCCTGGCGCGGGCCAGGCGCGCGATCCAGTCGGCCAGCAGCGACATTGCGGTCTGGAACGCGGCCTCGGTCCCGGCACGCTCGAACCGGCCGGCAAAGGCATGCA
The DNA here is from genome assembly GCF_002148795.1 of Oceanibaculum nanhaiense. Taxonomy (NCBI): domain Bacteria; kingdom Pseudomonadati; phylum Pseudomonadota; class Alphaproteobacteria; order Rhodospirillales; family Oceanibaculaceae; genus Oceanibaculum; species Oceanibaculum nanhaiense. The sequence goes on from NZ_MPOB01000009.1 coordinate 90,430, forward strand.
GCTTGCGCGCCTCCAGATCGGGCAAGGCGGCGAGCAGCCCGACCAGATCGCGATACAGCGCCATGCCGCCCGCCGCATGCAGCGCCAGCGCGCCTCCGATGCTGCCTTCCGCCAGCCGTGTTAGCAGCAGCCGGTTCTCGCCTGATTCCTCAGGCAGGTAATGCGCCAGCAGTCGGTCCATATCCGCCTCGCCCAAGGGCGACAGCCGCAGCAGCCGGCAGCGCGAACGGATGGTCGGCAGCAGCCGGCCGGGACTGTGGCTGACCAGCAGCAGCAGCGCGTTTGCCGGCGGTTCCTCCAATATCTTCAGGATCGCGTTGGCGGCGTTGCGGTTCATCTCATCGACACTGTCGATCACCACCACGCGCCAGCCCTTGCCGGATGCCGTCTTGTGCAGGAAACCGGCGACGCGCCGAGCATCCTCGACGACGATCTCGCTGCGTTCCTTCTTGGTGCGTTCGTTGATGCCGCGTTCCACGCTCAGCAGATCGGGGTGGCTGGCCGCCGCGACCTGCCGGAACACGGTGCTGGCGGGATCGACTTCAAGATTGCCAGAGGGCAGATTGTCGGCCGCCGGCGCATCACCGAACAGGGAAGGACCGTCGTCCGATTCGCCGCCGATACCGCCATTCAGGGCGAAGCGGGCGATGCGGTAGGCGAAACTCGCCTTGCCGATCCCGGGCGGGCCGGCGATCAGCCAGGCATGCGGCAGTTTCCCGCTCTGACAGGCGGACAGGAAGGTCGCCTCCGCCGCCTCCTGTCCCACCAGCAGCGGGTTGGCGCGGGGCTCAGGCCAGGCTTGATCTTCCGTGCTCACGATCTCTCCAGCCCTAAACGGGTGGCGACGGCGTCGCGGATCGCGGTGGCGACCGTCTCGATATCCGCCGTGGCGTCGATCACCACGCAGCGCTCCGGTTCGTGCCGGGCGATATCCAGGAAACCCTCGCGCAGCCGGCGGTGAAAGTCGAGACCCATGCGCTCGAACCGGTCTTCACCGGAACCAGGCGCTTGGGAGCCGCGCGCGCTTGCGCGGGCCAGCCCGGCTTCCACCGGCATGTCGAGGATTAGCGTCAGGTCCGGCTTCATGCCGGCGATGGCAATCTGTTGCAGCTGTTCCACCGGCTGCCGCCCCAACCCGTGCGCATAGCCCTGATAGGCCATGGTCGAATCGGAAAACCGGTCGCAGACGATCCAGCGCCCGGCTTCCAGCGCGGGGCGGATGCGCTGTTCGACATGCATGCGCCGCGCCGCCGTCATCAGCAGCGCCTCGGCCATGGCGTCCCAGCGGTCGATGCTGCCATTGACGATGAGAGTGCGGATCGCCTCGGCCCCCGGCGCGCCACCCGGTTCCCGCGTGGTCTCGGCGGGGATGCCGCGCGCGGCCAGCCAATCAGCCAGCCGGCCGATCTGGGTCGATTTTCCGGCTCCTTCTCCGCCTTCCAGCGTGATGAAGCGGCCGCGTATCGTTTTGCCGCTGCTCTCGCTCATGCGCCGTCAGCGCGGGCCGAACGCCAGATGCTGGGCTGCTGCCAGCATCCGGCCGAACAGGCCCAGTTCCTCCACATCGGCGCCGGCCTGCAGCGGATAGTCCATGGTGGCTCCGTTGGGCAGGGCGACGCGCAGCGTGGCGATCCGGTCGCCCTGTTTCACTGGGGCCGCGACCGGCCCGTCATAGACGGCGCTGACCACCATGCTGCGGCGTGCCGCCTTCGGCACGGTGATGACGATATCCTCGGCTGATACCAGCGGAACGGTATGGGTGTCGCCCATCCAGATTTCCGCCTGTTCCACCGTCTCGCCGGCCTTGAACAGGCTCAGCGCCTCGAATTCGCGGAACGCCCAATCCATCAGCCGGCCGGATTCCTGCGAGCGCGCGTTCATGCTGGGCAGGCCGTTCACCACCAGGATGATGCGCCGGCCGTCCCGCTTGGCCGAGGCGGTGAGGCCGTAGCCCGAGGCCTCGGTATGGCCGGTCTTCAGCCCGTCCGCCCCCGGCATGGTGTAGAGCAGCGGATTCCGGTTGCCCTGGCGGATCTCATTATAGGTGAAGCTTGTTTCCGCATAGTAATGATAATACTCGGGAAAATCGGCAATGATGCGCTCCGCCAGGACCGCAAGCTCGCGCGCCGTCATGACGTGGTCCTCGTCGGGCCAGCCGGTCGCGTTGCGGAAGACGCTTTTCTCCAGACCGATCTTGCGCGCCGTCTCGGTCATCATCTCGGCGAAGGCTTCTTCGGAACCGGCAATGCCTTCCGCCACCACGATGCAGGCGTCATTGCCCGACTGCACGATGATGCCGCGCAGCAGATCCTCGACGGAGACCCGGCTGCCCACCTCGACAAACATCTTGGAGCCGCCCTTGCGCCACGCCTTTTCGCTGACCAGGAACTCGTCTTCCAGCGTCAGCCGCCCGTCTTTCAGCCGCTGGAAGATCATGTAGGCCGTCATCAGCTTGCTCATGGAGGCCGGCGGCATCAGCGAGTCGGCATCCTTGTCGAGCAGGACCGTTCCGGTCTGGGCATCGAGGATATAAGCCTGTTTGGCCGGGGTCTCGATCTCCTGCGCGCCGACCGACAGCGGGGCCAGCAGGACAGCCCCGACGATCGCGGCTCCTACCATGGCAGGGCGGAACGTGCTGTAACCGATCATGAAGTCACCCAACTTACTCTGCGTTCAAAGGCTGCACTCGCATACCGCATCCTGCGGTACAAGATGGCCGAAATTTGGGCGCCCGGCGACTGAAGTCACACGATTGCGGCGGGTTTTAATCCACCACCACGCGCGCCCCGGGATAGCCGGAACCGATCACCTGCTCCAGTATCGCATCGGCATCCGTGACCGAGGCCACCGGCCCCAGGCGTACCCGGTAGAATGTCTGGCCATCGACCCGTGTCTCGGAAATCTGCGACGGGGCGATCCGGCGCAGCGCGCCGCTGAGCCGCAGCGCATTATTATGGTCGGAGAAGGCACCCGCCTGGATATAGATCCGCGTCTGTTCCACCGGCACGGTGTCGATCCTGCCGTCATTGCTCTGCGGCGCGCGGGCGGCCTGGGTGGCGCCCGCCTGGGTCGTCGCCGGGTTTATCACAGCAATCGGCGGCGGCGCCGGCGCGCGGCTGACGCCGCCGCTGGCGGAAGGTGCTGGTGGCAATGTCTCGGCACTGACCGAGGCGACCGGAGACGGCCGAACGGCCGGGCCCACCGATGCGCCCGGCTGCTGTGCGTCGGCGGTGGCGATCAGCGTGCCCTGTTTCGCCGCCTCGGCGAGGCGCTGGCTCTCCGCCGGCAGGATTTCGACCTTCACCTTGGCGGTTCCGCGCTGTTCGATGCCCAGAAGCTGCGCGCTGCGGCGCGACAGGTCGATGATCCGGCCATGCGCAAACGGACCGCGGTCGTTGACCCGGACCACCAGAGACCGGCCATTCTCCAGATTGGTGACCCGCACCAGGCTGGGCATCGGCAGGGTGCGGTGCGCGGCGGTCAGGTCGTTCTCGTCGTAGATTTCGCCATTGGCGGTCAGCTTGCCGTGGAAGCCGGGGCCATACCAGGAGGCGATGCCCGTCTCGGTGTAGCTGTAATCGACCGTCGGATAGTACCAGACGCCCCTTATCTCGTAAGGATCGCCAATCTTGTAATAGCCCTGGGCCTTGGCGGAAGGCTGCTGGATGGCTTTCGCTGTCTGCGCCGCGAACTGCGCTTCCGCGCAGGCCGCCAGGGCGAATGGCAGGAACATGGCCAGAGCGGCAAGACGGAGGCGAGGACGTGCGGTCAATTGCCGATTCATTATCTGGTGGCCAGTCTGAAGTCCGAAACAGTATCTGGTAGCTTACCGACCTGCCTCTTCCTTGCCAAGGGCATCTGCGAGCGTTCCTGCCGCAACCGCGAAATAGGTCGAGCGGTTCCATTTCAGAATCGCCTCGAAATTATCATAGACCATGTAGGCCGGCCCGCCGGTGCCGCCCGGCAGCACGATCTGCGCCGGCAGGTCGCGCGCCGGCAGGTCGCCGCCATCGGCGCGGCGTACGCCCATCTCCTGCCAGGCCGAAATCGGCCGCTTTACCTTCTTTCCCGCCAGGCTGGCGTCGAAGCCCGCCGGCAGGGTAACCGCCCGGCCCCAGGTCTGGTCGCTCTTCCAGCCGACCCGGGACAGGTAATTAGCGATGGAGGCGAAGACGTCGGGCAGCGTGGTCCAGATGTCGCGCTTGCCGTCGCCGGTATAGTCGATGGCATAGGCGCGGAAGCTGGACGGCATGAACTGGTTCTGGCCCATCGCACCGGCCCAGGAGCCCAGCATCCGCTCGGCATCGATATGGCCTTCATCGATGATCTGCAGCGCGTCCATCAGCTCCTTACGGAAGAAGGCGCTGCGCCTGCCATCATGCGCCAGGGTGGCGAGTGCCGGGATCACCTTGAAGCCGCCGGTGACGCGGCCGAAATCGGTCTCGATACCCCACAGCGCGACAATCTGCCGGGCCGGCACGCCGAACTGCCCCTCGATGCGGGTCAGGAGTTCCCGGTGCTCCGCCATCATGCGGCGGCCCCGATCGATGCGCGATTGCGGCACCACCCGGTCGAGATATTGCTGGAAGGTCAGGGTGAATTCCGGCTGCCGGCGGTCCAGTTCGATGACGCGCGGGATCGGCTGGATATCGGTCAGCGCCGCCTGCACCGTGGCGTCGGAGATGCCTTTCTGCTTCGCCTCGGCGCGCACGCCCTCGATCCAGGCATCGAAGGGCTGATCGGCAGCATGGGCTCCTGCCCCGCCCCCAAGCGCCAGCCCAAAGGCCAGCAGAGCCGCGCGCGCCAGATTGCGCCCCCTGCTATTGCGCCCCCTGCCCTTGCTGGCTTCCCCATCGGTCTGTGGGCCGGAGAGGATCGCGGGGCGGGAACGGAGGCTCGGGACCATGGCGCTGCCTTCTGTCATAGGGGGCTGTTAAAGCGTCGATTAAGCATGTCTGGCCTTCAGCATGTGGCACAGGCCCGGGCGCTTGGCAACAGCCAGCCAGCGCCGGAAGCGCTGTGGCGGTAGAGTGGCGGTAGAAAGGTAGTGCCAGCGGTAGAACGCTACCGGAGACGCAAGAGATTGGACCCTGCGTCCCGCTGTGCTAGAACGCGCTCGCCTGCCATAATCTGGCAAGTCAGCAAAAAGGATGGGTGGCCGAGCGGTTTAAGGCACCGGTCTTGAAAACCGGCGTGGGTGAGAGCCCACCGTGGGTTCGAATCCCACCCCATCCGCCAGTTGCCGTCTACAATGCGGTATAGTCGCCGACTGCCGCCGCATCACCACCAAGTAGTATACGCACCCCGCCAATCCCCGCCGTTTATACGCCATAGCCCGACGTCTCGGCACCTGTGACGCCGTTCACGCCCGATGGTTGCCAAATTTTGCTGTAGCAGCAGAAATCCACTCGCGGCGAAGGATGGCGTATTGCATGGTGTTTTCGTAGATCGGATTGCCGTCCTCGTCCCTGGTGAACGAGATGAACTCGACGAACACACCTTCCCGGCGCATGCCCAGCTTTTCGCAGAGGCGCTGCGAGGGCGTGTTGTGCTCCTCGACATAGGCATAAACCCGGCGATATCCCTTTACCCGAAACAAGTGGTCGAGCAGGGCCTTTGCGGCTTCGAACGCATATCCTTGGCCACCGAACTGGGGATTGAGGTTCCAGCCGACCGAGGTAGTCCCGTCTTCCTCCTCTCCTGCCCCGCCGCCGAACAGATCGCCGATGACCTGACCGGTCTGTTTCAGGCAGATCGCCACGGAGCCCTCGTCGAGGGCGCGCTTTTTGACCTCGGCCTCCGCCTCGGCAAGGTCTGCGAGCTTCAGCGAGAGGAAGCAGGTGGCGGTCGGTGCGCGCAGATATGCGAAGAGGTCCGCTGCATCGCCCTCCCGGAAGGGCCTGAGGATCAAGCGCTCGGTTTCAATGATCTGCATGCCGATATCCTGGAAAAAGACTGTCAATGGTGCGAACGGCAAAGGCCGCGATACCCGGCGAGGGTGAAGGACGCTACAGCCCGCCTGGAAGCTTGTCGCGCATCATGTCTTTCCGGTCCAGCCTGCGACCATCGACGATGAAGGTGCCGTCGCCGACGGCATGGATCGTCCGCTTTTCCTTCCGGCTGCTGTCGAAATAGGCGGCGATGCCTTCGAGCATGACGATGCTGTGCCGGTCGATGATGTCCACCACCCGGCATTCGATGTTGGCGAGGCACTGGCTGATGAGCGGCGCCCGGACATGCCTGGCTTTGACCGGAGTGAGGCCGAATTTATCGAACTTGTCCGTGTCGCGGCCGGAGCACGTCCCCACGCCGATGGCGATATCGATCATGTCCACCGTGGGCACTGCGATCACGCATTCCCGCGTTTCCTGCAGCGCGGCATAGGAATGGTTCCACGGCCCGGTGGTGATGGCAAAGCTGGCGGAGAAACCCGTTACCATGGTCCAGGTGATGGTCATGACATTGTCTTTGCGACCGTCATTCGTCGTCACCAGAACAAGTGGGCCTGGCTCTATCAGGGTGAATGCCCTGCCGAGTGGCAGCGTTTTCATGTCCGTCTCCATCCTGCAGGGGGCGATCGAAGTATTATAGCGCAGGCGCCATGGCGGGTACGTTCGGCCAGTCAGCATCTGCCATGCACCCTGCCACGCCCTCTTTTGCCTTGCCGCGTCTGCGTGCTAGATAATCGGCATGACACAGATATCCGCTCCCGCTGGCGCTTCGGGTGCCGCTCCGGCCGCCCTGCCCGCCTCGATCGACGAGACCGTTTCCCTACTCGCCAGGGGCGATTACGTCGCCGACCGCAGCCTCGCCACTGCGCTCTATCTGGCGCTGAAGCTGGGCCGCCCGCTGTTCCTGGAGGGCGAAGCCGGCGTCGGCAAGACCGAGATTGCCAAGGTGCTGGCGTCGGCGTTGGGCCGCGACCTGATCCGGCTGCAATGCTATGAGGGGCTGGATGTCGGTTCCGCCGTCTATGAGTGGAACTATCTGCGGCAGATGGTGGAGATCCGGGTCGCCGAGGCGGCCGGCGGCGCCGACCGCGAGACGCTGGCCAGCGACATCTTCCAGGACCGCTTCCTGATCCGCCGGCCCCTGCTGCGCGCGCTGGAGCCGCATGCCGGCGGCGCGCCGGTGCTGCTGATCGACGAGCTGGACCGCACCGACGAGCCGTTCGAGGCCTATCTGCTGGAGGTGCTGTCCGATTTCCAGGTGACGATCCCGGAGCTGGGCACGATAAAGGCGGCCACGCCGCCGCTGGTCATCGTCACTTCCAACCGCACGCGCGAGATCCACGACGCGCTGAAGCGGCGCTGCTTCTATTACTGGGTGGATTATCCCAATGCCCAGCGCGAGCTGGATATCCTGAAGGTGAAAGCGCCGACCGCACCGGAAGCGCTGAGCCGGCAGGTGGTCGGCTTCGTGCAGGAGTTGCGCAAGCTGGACCTGTTCAAGCAGCCGGGCGTGGCCGAAACCATCGACTGGACGCATGCGCTGGTGCAGCTCGACCAGCTCAGCCTCGATCCCGAGACGGTGAACAACACGCTGGGCGTGCTGTTGAAATACCAGGACGACATCGCCCGCATTCAGGGCAGCGAGGCCAACCGCATCCTGACCCAGATCAAGAGCGAGCTGGCCGCGCACGGCGCGGTCTAGGGCCAGGCCGATGGACGGCGCCCCGCAAAAGGATGATCCGCATGACGGCGGCAAGCTGGTCGCCAACATCATGCATTTCGCCCGCGCCCTGCGCACCGCGGGCCTGCCCATCGGCCCCGGCAAGGTGCTGGACGCGATATCGGCGGTGCGCGCCGTCGGCATCGGGCGGCGCGACGATTTCTACTGGGCGCTGCACGCCGTCTTCGTGAACCGGCAGGACCAGCGCGAGATATTCGACCAGGCCTTCCATGTGTTCTGGCGCAATCCCCGCCTGCTGGAACGCATGATGCAGCTGGTGCTGCCGCAGTTGCAGCTCGACCAGCCGCAGCCGCAGGGAGAGGAGATGAACCGCCGCCTTGCCGAGGCGCTGATGCAGGGCAATGAGGCGGTGCTGGCCGATGAGGCCGACGAGGAAAAGCTGGAGATCGACGCGGCCTTTACCGCCTCCGACAAGGAGATGCTGCAGTCGATGGATTTCGAGAAGATGAGCGGCGATGAGGTGCGGCAGGCGCAATCCATGCTGCGCCGTCTGGCCCTGCCCATCGCGGAGATGCGCACGCGGCGCTTCGCCCCCGCCTCCGCCGGCGGTGCGGTCGATCTGCGCGCCACCCTGCGCGGCGCGCTGCGCAGCGGCGGCGATGTCATTCCACTGGAGCTGAAGAAGCGCCGCACCCGGCCGCCGGCGCTGATTATCCTGTGCGACATTTCCGGCTCGATGAGCCGCTATTCCCGCATGCTGCTGCATTTCATGCATGCGCTGACCAATGACCGCGACCGGGTGCACACCTTTCTGTTCGGCACGCGGCTGACCAATGTGACGCGCTATCTGCGCAAACGCGATGTGGACGAGGCGCTGTCGAAGGTTGGCGAGGCGGTCGGCGACTGGTCGGGCGGGACGCGCATCGGCGCCTGCATCGAGGGGTTCAATCGGCTGTGGTCGCGCCGTGTGCTGGGCCAGGGGGCCGTAGTGCTGCTGATCACCGACGGGCTGGACCGCGATGCCGGCGATGGCGTGGCGGAGGAGGTCGAACGGCTGCGCCGGTCCTGCCAGCGGCTGATCTGGCTGAACCCGCTGTTGCGCTTCGATGGTTTCGCGCCCAAATCTCTAGGGGTCCGGGCGATCCTGCCGCATGTTGACGAGTTCCGCCCGGTGCATAATCTGGACAGCCTTGGCGCTCTGGCCGAGGCGTTGAGCAGGCCCGAGGCAAGGCGCGGCGCCGGTATGGCGCCCTGGCTCCGGCGCATGGAGGAAGTGGCATGAACAATCCCGCGGAAGATATTCTGGAACAGGCGGCGCAGTGGCGGGCCTCCGGCAAGCAGGTGGCGCTGGCCACCGTCGTCAGCACCTGGGGCTCCTCCCCGCGTCCGGTTGGTAGCCAGCTTGCGGTGGACGAGGACCGGCGGATGATCGGCTCGGTCTCCGGCGGCTGCATTGAGGGCGCCGTGGTGCATGAGGCGCTGCAGGTCATGCAGGAAGGTGCGCCGAAGCTGCTGGATTTCGGCGTCACCAACGAGCAGGCCTGGGAAGTCGGCCTGGCCTGCGGCGGCAAGGTGCAGGTCTTCGTCGAGCGGGTGGACTGAGATGCAGCCGCCGATCCTGAAACGCCTGCTCGAGGAACGTGCGGCACAGCGGCCGGTGGCGCTGGTTACGCGGATCGAGGACGGGCTGCAATGCATTGTCATGCCGCGCGAACGGCTGGGCGACCTGGCGTTGAACGAGGATGAGCTGGAACGGGTTCGCGCCAGCCTCGCCGAAGACCGCAGCGGCATGATCGAGGGCGGCTATTTCGTGCATGTCCACAATCCGCCGCTGCGCCTTATCCTGGTCGGCGCGGTGCATATCGCGCAAGCGCTGGCGCCGATGGCGGCGATTGCCGGCTACCGGGTGCTGATCGTCGATCCGCGGCGCGCCTTCGCCACCGACGAGCGCTTCCCCGGCATCACGCTGGATGACCGCTGGCCGGACGAGGCGCTGGAGGATCTGCAGCCGAACCGGCGCACCGCCGTTGTGACCCTCACCCATGACCCGAAGCTGGACGACCCGGCGCTGATGGTCGCGCTGAAGTCGGACGCCTTCTACATCGGTTGCCTGGGCAGTCGAAAGACGCATGCCAGCCGTTTGGAAAGACTAACAGAAGCCGGTTTCGGTTCGGCCGACTTCCAGCGCATCCACGGGCCACTCGGTCTCGATATCGGTGCCATCACGCCGGCGGAAATCGCGATCTCCGCGCTGGCCGAGATCACCCAGGTGCTGCGCCGCAAGACGGAGAGCGAGACCCCCAAAGACACGAACAGGGCCGCATGATCTTCGGCGACACGCCGCTGGACGAGGCCGAGGGCGCCATCCTGGCGCACAGCCGCCGGCTATCCGGCAAGGCGCTGAAGAAGGGCCGCGTGCTGACGGCGGAGGATATCACGGCGCTGCGCGAGGCTGGCGTCGAGACGGTAATCGCCGCGCGGCTGGAACAAGGCGACGTGCCGGAGGACGAGGCGGCTGCCTGTCTCGCTGCCGCGATGGCTGGCGATGGAATCGATACTGCCGCCCCCTTCACCGGCCGCTGCAATCTCATCGCCGCCGCCGATGGTGTGCTGTCCTACGATCCTGCGGCGCTGGATGCGGTGAACCTGATCGACGAGGCGCTGACGGTCGCCCTGCTGCCGCCTTATGAGGTGGTGGAAAAGGGCCAGATGGTCGGCACGGTGAAGATCATCCCCTTCGCCGCCCCCGAAGCGGCCCTGAAACACTGCGAATCGCTGGCCGGCAGGGTGCGTGTCGCCGCCTTTCGGCCGGTCCGCGCCGGGCTGGTGCAGACCGCCCTGCCCGCCACCAAGCAAAGCGTGCTGGACAATACCGCGCGGATCACGGCGGCCCGGCTGGAACGCATGGGCGCCAGCCTGGGCGAGGAGGCGCGCTGCCCCCACGATACCGCCGCGGTCGCTACCGCGATCCGCGCGCAGATCGCCGCCGGTCACGAGATGGTGCTGCTGTTCGGCGCCTCCGCCGTGGTGGACCGGCGCGACGTGCTGCCCGCCGGCATTGTCGAGGCCGGCGGCACGGTCGATCATTTCGGCATGCCGGTCGATCCCGGTAATCTGCTGTTGCTGGGCCATGTTGGCGACACGCCGGTCATCGGCATGCCGGGCTGCGCGCGTTCGCCGAAGCTGAACGGGTTCGACTGGGTGCTGCAACGCCTCGTCGCCGGGCTGCCGGTGACGCGTACGGACATCATGCGCATGGGCGCCGGCGGGCTGCTGAAGGAGATCGCCAGTCGTCCCCGCCCCCGTGAAGCGGATGCCCGTGAGGCGGATGACAGACAACCGGCCACGCGCAAGGCGCCGCGCATCGCCGCGCTGATTCTCGCCGCCGGTCAGTCGCGCCGGATGGGCGAGATCAACAAGCTGCTGGCCGAGATCGATGGCAAGCCCATGGTCGCGCGCGTGGTGGAGATCATCCGCGACTCCAAGGCCGGCCCCCTTACCGTGGTCACCGGCCATGAGGCAGCGCGTGTGAAGGCGGCACTGCCCGGCGATCTCGCCTTTGTGGACAATCAGGATTATGCGGCTGGGCTCAGCGCCTCGCTGAAGGCCGGGATCGCCGCCCTGCCTGCCGATATTGACGGGGTAGTGGTCTGTCTTGGCGACATGCCGCGGATATCACCGGCGATGATCGACCGGCTGATCGCGGCCTTCGACCCGGTAGAGGGACGTGAGATCTGTGTACCGACCTATAAGGGGAAACGGGGCAACCCGGTGCTGTGGGGCAAGCGCTTCCTGCCGGAAATGGCGGCGCTGGCCGGCGATGTCGGCGCGAAGCACCTGATCGGCGAACATGCCGATCTGGTGGTTGAGGTCGAGATGGATGAGGATGGCGTGCTGATTGACATCGACACGCCGGACGCGCTTACACGCTACCGGCGCGGATGAATAGCCAGATCCGAAGTCAGCTGTTGATGTCGAGCAGCGACTGGTTCAGCTGCAGGCCGGTCTGAACGGTGCGCAGATTGGCCTCGAACTGGCGCTGGCTGGTGATCTGCTGCACTACCTCATTCGCCGGATCGACGTTCGGCAGAAAGCTCAGACCCTCCTGCCCGGTCTCACCCGTCTGCTGCGTCCCAGCCTGCTCTTCCGGCGCATTTTCCTGCAGCACGGGAATCGAGGCCGGCGAGATCGGCCGGGTGGTCGACTGGACACCGCCGCCTTCCTGGCTCTGATCGATGGCGCGAAGCGGCTGAAAGCCCCGCTCTTCCTCGGGCTGGGCATTATTCTGCTGTGGCCGCGCGGTCTCTTCCGGCGCCACACCGCGGCTCTGGATGTTCGCAACATTGTTGGCGCTGACATTGAAGCGGTTGGTTGCCGCCGCAGCGCCCGACAAGGCCGATCCGATACCGTCGATAAAACTCATGGTGTCACCTGTGAATTACGATACGTCGTTTCACAAACGCTAAAGTATGGCGGAATCGTCCCGAGGGCAAGTCTGGCCGCCATTTTCACGCAAATGTGAGCGGATCTAGCGCCGCAGCATCACCACCGAGAGGCCGGCAAGCACGAGCATGAGTGCGGCGATTTCGGCAACACCGATGGGTTCGCCCAGCACCAGGGCGCTGGACAGCACGCCGACCACCGGAATCGCCAGGGTGCCGATGGCGGCGATGCTGGCCGGGAACAGCGCGACAATGCGGAACCAGGCCCAGTGGCAGAAGATCATCGGAATCAGCGCGGCATAGAGCGCCGCCCACAGCACATCGCCGCGCAAGCCGGCAAAATCGGGGGCCGGATCGATCAGCAGCGCCCCGAGGAAGATCGGCAGGCCACCCAGCGTCAACTGCCAGCCGGTCAATGCCACGGTGCCCAGTTGCCAGCTGTGTCGCTTGGTGACGATGGTACCCATGGCCCAGCTGAGTGCGGCCCCCAGCATCAGCAGGGAGCCGACCGGGGCGGCGCCCAGCTTGGCCATCTCCGGCCCGATCAGCACGGACAGGCCGCCGATGCCAAGGACAAGGCCGATGAACTTGCGCAGCGTGAAGGCCTCCTTCAGCACCAGGCTGGCCAGGATCGAGGCCCAGATCGGCATAGTGAAGGCGATGATTGCCCCCCTGCCCGCCTGCACTTGCAGCAGTCCATAGGCGGAGAACAGATGCCAGCCGGTGACGTTCAGCAGGCTGGCCAGCAGCAGCGGCTTCAGGTCGGCCGGGTCGATGCGGATTTTCTGGTGTTTCGCCAGCGCGAAGGCCAGCAGCGAGAAACCGCCGACGAACAGGCAGATGGTGCGGAAGGTGAAAGGCGCGATGCCGGTCAGGGCCAGCTTCATGGCCGGCCAGTTCACGCCCCAGAACAGCGTCAGCAGCACCAGCAGCACAAAACCGCTCGCCGGCAGGGGAGATGCCGTCGGCGGGGCGGTGATAATCCGCGATTCTGTCAAGGGTAGGCTCCGGAAAGAGCAGCAGCTTCCTCAGCAATAGAAATGCTGGGCGCGCATGGCAAGACATTGGCGGCGCGCATCTGCCATGTCAGTCCAGCCTGGAAGCCAGATCAGGCGGCGATGTTGATCTGCGAGACGATGCCGTCAATGGCCTGTGCCGCCTGGGCATAGGCGCCGGCGGCGCGGCCGGCCTGCTGCACCGACTGGCCTTCGCCCGTACCAGCTGTGCCACCTTCCGTTGCCGCTTGCTGTTCCTCGGCGCGCTGTTCGCGCAGCTCTGCCTGGGCTTTCAGCCGGGTCTGGTCGGCCTGGGCGGCGACGGCACGGTCCTGGGGGGATGGCTCGGCAGGCGCCAGGGCGGCGCGCTTCACCACCTCCATCTTCTGGATGGTTGCCTCCGGATCGCCAGAGACCGGTGAGACGTCGATCGAGACCTCGCCGCCAATGGCGTAGCGGTTGCCATCCGGGCCGTTTTCGTACTCATAGGATGGGGAGCTTGCATAGGCGCCGCCGGCGGCAGCATGTGCCTGCTCGTGTGCGCGTACCTTGCGGTCGGTCTGCTTCAGCTCATCGACCTGCGCCCGCTCCTCTTCGGTGAGGCCAGACGGGTCGGTGGATTCCTCTTCCCCCTCCTGTTCCGCATTGCTTGCGTTGGTGAAGGTCTGGAGGTCAATCAACCGGCCATTGCCGGCCTGAGCGGCCTGGTCTTGCGAGGCGGTGGTGGATGCCGTGTTGTCGGTCGGCGTCTGCGGCGCTGGCACTTTCGCTTCCGGCGCTGAGACGACAGAAAGCGCCCTGGACGAAATTGTCGCCCCGGGCGCTGTGTAGCTGGTCGTTCCGGCAAGTGTCGCAATCATTGCGATCACAGTCTCTTTCCGCCGCTCGTTGGCGGAAAAGAATATGCTTGTGAAGGCGGCCTGTCAAAAAGGCCGGCCGCCTTCTCCGTAGTCCTAGACGCTGATGTCCAGCGTGGTGCCACGGCCGGACTCCGCCGGAGCGGCTGGCTGCTGTCCGCCCTGCTGGCCGGCACCGCGGGCAGTCTCGCCGGCGGCCTGAAGATTGGCGGCACCCCCCTGGGCGGGAACCTGCTGCTGCTGTTCGGGGCGCATGCCCGTAATGGCGAGCGACTGGACGCCGGCGGCGCTTCCTACATTCATAGCGATTCCCTCGTTTGATTGGCGTTTGATTGGTGGCGATGAGAGGGAATATAGGGCGATATTCCTAACAAAGAATGAACGGCCAGCAGGGCGCGGCAATGGCGGGTTTATTGTCGTGCTGTCCTGACTGGATTAAAACTGTCTGGAACGATTGCATTCTGCGTGGCGTTATCCCAACCGTTGCGCAGCTTTCATTTCCGTCTCGCACCCAGCAAGGAGCACAAGCCAGATGTCGAGCGAAAACCTTCACGCCCCGCGCGAACGTCTCAGCAAGGAAACCCTGACGATGCATCATGCCATCGTTTCGGTGATTGAAGAGCTGGAGGCGGTCGACTGGTACCGCCAGCGCGCCGATGATTGCGAGGATGAGAGCCTGAAGGAAATCCTGCTGCACAATATGCGCGAGGAGATCGAGCACGCCTGTATGGCGCTGGAATGGCTGCGCCGCAACAATGAGCACTTCGCGAAATATATGGACGAATTCCTCTACAAGAAGGGTGAGATCAACGAGCATTGATCGCCCGCGGCGCCATCTGTTCAGAATTTATTCGGCGCGCATAGTGAACAAATTCGTCATCCTGTAATAAAACCGCAAACCCTCGTGACTATAGTCCTCTCGGATTTTGGATATCCGCAAGGATTGTAGCAAACGGGGGTTTTGCATGTCTCTTTTCCGTAAAATGGTACTGGCAATGTCGCTGGGCGTGCTCGTTGCAGGCTGCGCCACTGCCGACTCGCACAAGATGTCGTCGCCTTACGACAAGCCGGGCTTCACCACGATGGTGGAGGATGGCCGTCTCTGGGTGTTCAAGACCGGCTCCAAGGAGCTGGCGGATTTCCAGAAGAAGGGTGAGCCGGCCAAGCAGGTGACCCGCATCGCGGCGGGTCCGAACCGCATGACGGTGAAGTCCACCGACAGCGCGACCATTGACGCCTATATCGTCAAGAAGGCCGGCTTCGAGACGAAGATCGAAGATGGCCGCCTCTGGGTGTTCAAGTCCGGCTCCAAGGAGTGGGAAGCCTTCTCCAAGCATGGCGAACCGGCGAAGCAGGTGACGCGTATTGCCGCCGGCCCCGGCGGGATGACCATCAAGTCGAGCGACTCCAAGGTCATCGACGAGTATCTGGCGGCGAAGTAAGCCTTCCCGACTGGGATTACGGAACGGGCGCCCTCAGGGCGCCCGTTTTTGTTTGCGCCGTTTTCGTTGTGCGCTGCTGTCATGCAGCCCTGCGCCTCACGCGGTTGCCTGGGCCGGAAGGGCTGTTAAGCTGCCTGCAATTTTAACAACTAAAAAAGACAGCCCCTTCATGACAGCTTCCGACAGCAATCCGGCCGGCAACTGGCCGGAGCAGATATTCGAGGTGCTGAAACGCGCCGAAATCCGCCAGGTCGGCTATGTGCCCGATGCCGGCCACAGCCGGCTGATCAAGCTGTGCCAGGCCGACCCGCAGATGCACACGGTTTCCCTGACCACTGAGGAGGAAGGTATCGCGCTTGCCGCCGGTGCCTGGCTCGGCGGGCAGCGGGCCGCCCTGCTGATGCAGAGCAGCGGCGTTGGCAATTGCGTGAACATGCTCTCGCTGGCGAAATCCTGCCGCTTTCCGCTGCTGACGCTGGTGACGATGCGCGGCGAGTGGGCGGAGTTCAACCCCTGGCAGCTGCCGATGAGCCAGGCCACGCCGCACTCCTTCGAGATGATGGGCGCACTGGTCTATCGCGCGGACAAGCCGGAAGAAGTCGCGGAGACCGTCGAGGCCGCCGCCGACATTGCCTTCAATGGCGACAGCGTCGCCGCCGTGCTGCTGGGGCAGCGCCTGATCGGCCGCAAGCAATGGGTGAAGAAATGAGCCGCTCCAACAAGCTGGACCGCCGCGCGGTCGCCAAGGCCCTGCTGGACGGGCGCGACAATAATCTCCTCGTCGTTACTGGCCTCGGCTCGACCACCTATGACGCCTTCGCCGCTGGCGATCACGATCTGAATTTCTATCTCTGGGGTGCCATGGGCGGTGCCGCCATCATGGGGCTGGGCATTGCACTGGCCCAGCCGGACCGGAAGGTGCTGGTCATCACCGGCGATGGCGAGATGCTGATGGGCATGGGGTCTTTGGCCACCATCGGTGTGCAGCATCCGGCCAACCTCTCCATCGTCGCCTTCGACAATGCGCATTACGGCGAGACCGGCATGCAGGCCAGCCACACCGGCAAGGGTGTCGATCTGGTCGGCGTGGCGGCGGCCTGCGGCATTCCCGACTGCCGTGACGTGAACGATATGGACGGCGTGGCCGAGCTGAAGACCCGCATCCGCCAGGGCGGCGGCACGCTGTTTGCCCGCGTCGGCATTTCCGCCGAGGAGACGCCGCGCGCCCTGCCAACCCGGGATGGCGTCGAGCTGAAGCTGCGCTTCCGCAAGGCGTTGGGGGTCTAGGGATGACATCCGCCTCCAACCTGTTCAATGCCGAGGAGATCCTCGACGGTATCTGCGGTTGGGTGCGGATCGAAAGCCCGACCTACGAGCCGGACCGGGTGAACCGCATGATGGACGAGGCCGAGGGGGCGATGCGCGCCCTCGGCGCCGCCATCGAGCGGATTCCCGGCACCGATGGTTATGCCGATGTGGTGAAGGCTACCCTGCCCTTCGGCGACGATCCGGACGCGCCCGGCATCCTGGTGCTGGGCCATCTCGACACGGTGCATCCGGGCGGCACCATCGACGGGCCGCTGAAACTGCGCCGCGAGGGCGATAAGGTTTATGGCCCCGGCATCTACGACATGAAGGGCGGGATGTACCTCGCCTATTACGCGTTGCGGCAGCTGCTGAAGGCCGGGCAGAAGCCGGCCCTGCCGATCACCTTCCTGTTCATCTCCGACGAGGAGGTCGGCAGCCCCTCGACCCGTGCGCTGATCGAGGCCGAGGCGAAGCGCAGCCGTTGCGTATTGGTGCCGGAACCCTCACGCCAGGGCAATGTGGTCACCGGCCGTCATGCCTTCCTGCGCTACAGGCTGCACATGCATGGCAAGCCGGCGCATGCCGGCGCCGATAACCGTGCCGGGCGCAGCGCTATCCGCGCCATGGCCCGGCTGATCGACCGGCTGGAAGGATTGTCCGATTTCGAGCGCGGCATCACCTATTCCGTCGGCGTGGTGCGCGGTGGCCAGTGGGTGAACGTCATTCCCATCGAATGTACGGCGGAAGTGCTCTGCGTCGCCCCGACCGAAGAAGCCTTCGCCGAGGTGCAGGCGACCATGGCCGCACTCCAGCCGGACGATCCCGAGGTGACGCTGGTGGTCGAGCCGGGGCCAGTGCGGCCGCTGTTCCGCGCCAGCGAGGGCACCATGGCGCTGTACGAGATGGCGCGCCAGCTGTCCGAGGCGGAGGGGATTGAGCTGACCCACGGCCAGTTCGGCGGCGGCAGCGACGGTAATTTCACCGGCGCGCTGGGCGTACCGACGCTGGATGGTCTGGGCGTTCGCGGCGGCGGCCCGCATACCCATGGTGAGCATCTGCTGGTCTCCTCGCTGGAACCGCGCGCCCGGCTGCTGGCTGGCCTGTTCGAGTCGATCCGCTAGTGTTAGTCGCCTGACGCGGCGCGCAGCCGCGCCCGGTAGATCGAATAGAGGCCGGCGGCCACGATCAGGCTGGCGCCGGCCACCGTCCAGCCGTCCGGCAGATCGTTGAACACCAGCCAGCCCAGGAAGGTCACCAGTACCAGCTGGGTATAGGTGAAGGGCTGCAAGGCCGAGGCCGGTGCCAGGGTGAAGGCCTTCATGAACACGGTGTGGCCCGCCGCGCCCAATATGCCGATCAGCAGCAGCAGGAACCAGCCGAGCGGCGTCGGCGCGGTCCAGTGGAACGGTACGACCATGCTGGTCATGGCGAGGCCGATCACCGCCGTCCACAGCGCCGTGGTCGGGGCCGGATCGTAGCGGCCGACGATGCGCAGCATGATCTGATAGACGGCCCACATGGCGGTACCAATCAGCGTCAGGATGGTGCCGGTGCTCATACTCTCGAAGCCCGGCCGGACGATGATAAGAACGCCGACGAACCCCACCGTGACCGCCGACCAGCGCCGCCACCCGACCTTTTCCCCCAGGAACGGCACGGACAGCGCCACCACCATCAGCGGCGCGCTGGCGGCGATGGCCTGCACATCGGCCAGCGGCAGGTACTTCAGCGCGGCGACGAAGAACCCCATCTCGATGACCAGTAGCGCCGCCCGCGCCCCCTGCAGCAACGGCCGCTGCGAGCGCCAGGTAAGCCCACCATGCCGTCTGTAGGATAGTGCCAGCGCGATCGGCACGAAGATCAGGAAGCGGACCCAGAGGATCTGCGCGATGCTGTGGCTCTGCCCCAGCACCTTGTTCAGCGTATCGACGCAGGCGAACATGAAGACACCGAGCAGCACGATGGCGATGCCGGCCTTCAGCGCTTTTGCTTCCTCATCAGCGCTCATCAGGGCCATGCAGGCGCCCTATTCCCAGCGATTCGCGTTTTCGTCGAAACCGCCGCTCTTCGCCTTTACCACGCAGAATCGGTGACCGGTCGGGGCAGCCATCACCACCCAGCCCTTGATCTCGGCGATCTTCTTCGCCCCCAGCCTTTCCAGCCGGGCAACCTCCGCCGGGATATCGTCGGCTTCGATATCGAGGTGCACGCGGCTTGGGTGATCGACCTTCTGCACCTCGATATCCATTTCACCCAATGACTTGCCAGGCGGCATTTCCAGCTTGATGTAGCCGGCATCCTCGGTTGCCTTGTCCCGCCGCCGCGGCAGGCCGAGCGCCTGGCTCCAGAAATCTGACGCCCCGTCGAGATCCTCGCCGAGACAGTCGATGATGAAACCGGCCAGCCTGCTGCGGTGCATTGGGAGGGCTCCTTTGAAAGACCTAGCCGCGACCGATGAAAGGCATCTTGGTCGCCATCACGGTAATGAACTGCACATTGGCGTCCAGCGGCAGGCTGGCCATATAGGCGACCGAGCTTCCGACATGGGCAACATCCATGCGCGGCTCGACCATCATGGTGCCGTTTGGCTGCGGCACGCCCTTGGTCATGCGGTCGGTCATCTCGGTCGCGGCGTTGCCGATATCGATCTGGCCGCAGGCGATGTCGTATTGCCGGCCATCCAGCGAGGTGGATTTGGTCAGGCCGGTCACCGCATGCTTCGTCGCCGTGTAGGGCGAGGAGAAGGGCCGCGGGACATGCGCCGAGATCGAGCCGTTATTGACGATCCGGCCACCGCGCGGCGACTGGTCCTTCATGATCCGGAAGGCCTCCTGGGTGCACAGGAAGGTGCCGGTCAGATTGGCATCCACGACATTCTTCCACTGCTCGTAGCTGAGATCTTCCAGCGGAATGGCGGGCGCGCCCATGCCGGCATTGTTGAACAGGAAATCGAGCCGCCCGTATTTCGCCTTCACCGCGGCGAACAGGGCCTTCACCGAGGCCGGATCGCCAACATCCGTCTGCACAACCAACGCCTCGCTGCCGAGTTCGACGATCTGGGCGGCGGTCGCCTCCAGCGGTTCCTTACGGCGGCCGGCCAGGCCGACCACGAAGCCGTCTTTCGCCAGCGCCAGTGCCGCCGCGCGGCCGACACCGCTGCCCGCCCCGGTCACTATCGCGACTTTTGTCGTCATGTTTCCTCTCCTTTGGATGAATTCGGCCAGTGCCGATGTGCTGTGCCGTTATGAGCGCCATTCTGGCCATGTCTGGGCAGAGGGCAAGCCATGTTCCGGGAGGTCAGCCATTCGCCTTGACACTGTCCATGCAGGTGAACAGTATCGACACAAATATGAACAAAGAGCGCGCCAGCCTGAACCGGCGCGCCGACAGGAGGAAACGCCCATGGGCCCGCTGCACGGCGTGCGCATTCTCGACCTGACATCGGTGATGATGGGGCCCTATGCGACCCAGCTGCTGGGCGACATGGGCGCGGAGGTGCTGAAGGTCGAAAGCCCGGATGGCGATATCGTGCGGCAGATCGGCCCTGGCCGCTCGCCCGGCATGGGCGGGATGTTCCTGCAGCTGAACCGCAGCAAGCGCAGCATCGTTCTCGACCTGAAGAAACCTTCCGGCAAGGCGGCGCTGATGCGGATCGCCGCCTCCTGCGATGTGCTGATGTATAATCTGCGCCCGCAGGTGATGCAGCGCCTCGGCCTCGGCTATGAGGAGATCGCGAAGGCGCGGCCCGATATCGTCTATGCCGGGCTGTTCGGCTATGGCCAGGACGGACCCTATGGCGCCCTGCCCGCCTATGACGATCTGATCCAGGGCGCCAGCGCCATCCCCTCATTGATCGCCCAGGCCGGCGACGGCACGCCGCGCTATGTGCCGCTGACCATGGCCGACCGGGTCGTCGGGCTGCATGCGGTGAATGCGGTGCTGGCCGCCCTGTTCCACCGGCAAAAGACAGGCCAGGGCCAGCGCATCGACATCCCGATGTTCGAGACCATGGCGAGTTTCGTGCTGGGCGACCATCTGGGCGGGCTGACCTACGACCCGCCGCTGGACAAGGGCGGTTATCCGCGCCTGCTGTCGAAGCACCGCGCGCCCTACCGCACCAGCGACGGGCATATCTGTGCGCTGATCTATAACGACAAGCACTGGCGCAATTTCTTCGCCGCCATCGGCCAGCCGGAGAAGGCCAGCGACCCGCGCTACGCCAATCATGGCAGCCGCATCCGCCATATCGACGCGATCTATGAGGAAGCGGCGGCGGTCTTCGCCACCCGCAGCACTGCGGAATGGAAGAATCTGCTGGATGAGGCGGATATCCCGGTGATGCCGCTGCACACGCTGGAAAGCCTGTTGGAGGACCCGCATCTGGCGGCCTGCGGGTTCTTCCGGCCGGTCGAGCATCCCAGCGAGGGGGCCATCCGCACCATGCGGGTGCCCAGCCGCTGGACCGCAACCCAACCGGATCCGCAGATCCCCGCCCCGCGCCTGGGCGAGCAGACCCGCGCCATCCTGCGCGAAGCCGGCCTGAGTGACACGGATATCGACGAGCTACTGACAGACGGCGCCGCGATCGCCGCATCCGAACCGGAAGAAATGGAGACACGCTGATGGATTTCGCCCTCACCCCCGATCAGGAAATTGTCCGCGAGGCGATCACCCGTATCTGCGCCGGGTTCAATGATGATTACTGGCGCGAGAAGGACAAGAGCGGCGATTTCCCGACCGAGTTCTACGACGCCATGGTGAAGGATGGCTGGCTCGGCATCTGCATCCCGGAGGAATATGGCGGCTCCGGTCTCGGCGTCAGCGAGGCCACGGTGATGATGCGGGCGATTGCCGAATCCGGGGCCGGCATGAGCGGCGCCTCGGCGGTCCACATCAATGTGTTCGGCCTCAACCCCGTGCTGGTCTTCGGCACCGAGGAGCAGAAGCACCGCATGCTCACGCCGATGCTGCAGGGCAAGGAGAAGTGCTGCTTCGCCGTTACCGAACCGAACACCGGCCTGAACACGACGCAGCTGAAGACCCGCGCCGAACGCAAGGGCGACCGATATGTGGTGAACGGCAACAAGGTGTGGATATCGACTGCGCAGGAGGCCCACAAGATCCTACTGCTGGCCCGCACCACCCCGCTGGAGGAGGTCAGCAAGCCCACCCACGGCCTCAGCCTGTTCTATACCGATCTCGACCGCAGCCGGATCGAGATCCGCGAGATCGAGAAGATGGGCCGCCACGCCGTCGATTCGAACGCGCTGTTCATCGACGATTTCGAGATTCCGGTCGAGGACCGCATCGGCGAGGAAGGCCGGGGCTTCGAATACATCCTGCACGGCATGAATCCGGAGCGTGTGCTGATCGCCGCCGAGGCCATCGGGCTGGGCATGCTGGCGCTGCAACGGGCGACACAATATGCCAAGGAGCGCATCGTGTTCAACCGCCCCATCGGCCAGAACCAGGGCATCCAGCATCCGCTGGCGGCGAACTGGATGGAGCTGGAATCGGCCTGGATGATGGTGCTGAAGGCGGCCTGGGAATATGACAAGGGCCTGCCCTGCGGGGCCGCCGCAAACGCCGCCAAGTACCTGGCCGGTGAGGCCGGCTTCAATGCCTGTCAGCAGGCGATCATGACCCATGGCGGCATGGGCTATGCCAAGGAATATCATGTGGAGCGCTATCTGCGCGAAGTGATGATCCCGCGCATCGCGCCGGTCAGCCCGCAACTCGTGCTCAGCTACATTGCCGAGCGTGTGCTGGGCCTCCCCAAATCCTACTGAGCACGATGAAGCCGGTCTTTGCCGACAATTTCGACATCGCCGCCCATGTCCGGGCCGGCGACCGGGTGATCTTCGGGCAGGCGTCGGCGGAGCCGCTGACCCTGACCCGGGCGCTGGTCGCGCGGAAGGCGGGGATCGGCCCTTTCTCGGTCTTTCTCGGCGCCTGTTATTCCGACTGCTTCGCCCCGGAGACGACGGACGGCATCGCGGTCTCCGCCTATGGCGCGGTCGGCATCGCTGCAAAATTGGCGAAGGCGGGCCGGCTGGAGGTGCTGCCCTGGCATTACAGCGCGCTGAACCGCGCCTATGCGGAGGGAGCGCTGAAGGCCGATGTCGTGCTGCTGCAACTCTCGGTCGATCCGAAGACCGGCCGTTACGGGCTTGGTTTCTCGAACGATTATGCGGTTCTGGCGGCCCGCCACGCCCGCACGGTGATTGCCGAGGTGAACCCGGCAACCCCCTGGACCCACGATGCCGGATTGCCTTCGGAGATCGTACCGGACGTGCTGGTGGAGGCCGCCTGTCCGCCGCTGGACATTCCGCAACCGCCCATCGACGAGACGTCCCTGGCCATCGCCCGGCATGTCGTGGAGATGATTCCCGATGGCGCGACGCTGCAATTCGGCGTCGGCAGCCTGCCGGAGGCGGTGATGGCGGCGCTCACCGGCCACCGCGATCTCGGCATCCATTCCGGCAGCATGGGCGACCGGCTGGTCGATCTGGTCGAGTGCGGCGCCGTCACCAACGCGCGCAAAAGCCTGGATGCCGGGCGCAGCGTTGCCGGCGTGCTGCTGGGCACGTCCCGGCTGCGCGATTTCGTGCATGACAATAAGGATTTCTCCCTGCGGCCCGCCGCCCATACCCATGGGCAGGATGTGCTGGCGCGGCAGCGCGGCTTCATCGCGGTGAATTCCGCCATCGAGGTCGATCTCACCGGCCAGGTGAACGCGGAAGTGGCGAACGGACGCTATGTCGGGGCGGTTGGCGGCCAGGTCGATTTCGTGCGCGGCGCGAACGAAGCCGAGGGCGGGCGCGCCATTATCGCCCTGCCCGCCACGGCCAGGGGCGGAACGGTCAGCCGCATCGTGGCGAGCGTTGCCAACGTCACCACACCGCGCAGTGATGTCGATGCCATCGTCACCGAATATGGCGTGGCCGCCCTGCGTGGTTGTACGCTGGCCGAGCGGGCGCAGCGGCTGATCGCGGTTGCGGCACCGCCTTTCCGCGAGGAACTCTCTCGCCGCCTGTACGAACAAAACCGGGGGACAAATGCCTGAAACCGACCGTAAAGGCCCGCTGGCCGGGCTGCGTATCCTCGAGTTCGCCGGCATCGGCCCGGCCCCGTTCTGCGCCATGCTGCTGGCCGATATGGGGGCGGAGGTGGTGCGCCTCGACCGGCTGGAGCCGAGTGGTCTCGGTATTCCGAAGCCGGCCCGGTTCGAGCTGATGAATCGCGGCCGGCGTTCCGTCGCCATCGATCTGAAACAGCCGGAGGGCGTGGCCTGCGCGCTCGATCTCGTCGGAAAGGCCGACGCGCTGATCGAGGGGTTCCGGCCCGGCACGATGGAGCGCCTGGGGCTGGGGCCGGATGTGTGCCTCGCCCGCAACCCGAAGCTGGTCTATGGCCGGCTGACCGGCTGGGGCCAGGACGGGCCGCTGGCGCACAGCGCTGGCCATGACATGAACTATATCGCGCTTGCCGGCATGCTGGCCGGCATCGGGCGCGAGGGCGCACCGCCGACGCCGCCGCTCAATCTGGTAGGCGATTTCGGCGGCGGCGGCATGCTGCTGGCCTTCGGTCTGGTCTGCGCGCTGCTGGAGGCGCAACGCTCCGGCCAGGGTCAGGTGGTCGATGCCGCCATGGTCGATGGCGCGGCGCTGCTCGGCACCATGTTCTTCGGGCTGCGCGCCGCCGGCATTCATCGGGAGGAACGCGGCCGCAACCTGCTGGATTCCGGCGCACCGCATTATGAGGTCTATGAGTGCGCCGACGGGAAGTACGTCGCTGTCGCGCCCATCGAGGCGAAGTTCCGCCGCGAGCTGCTGCAGCGCATCGGCTTCGATCCCGCAGTCTTCCCGGATGTCGAGGACAGCACGACCTGGCCAGAAGCGAAGAAACTGCTGGCCGACCGCTTCGCCGGTAAGAGCCGCGCCGACTGGTGCGCCCTGCTGGAAGGCACTGATTCCTGCTTCGCGCCGGTACTCGGTCTCAATGAAGCGCCGGAGCACCCGCATAACAGGGCGCGCGATGCCTTCCCCATCATCGGCGGTATCGCCCAGCCGGCCCCTGCCCCGCGCTTCAGCCGCACCGCACCGCCCCTGCCCACAGCACCGGTTGCCGCCGGCGCCGATAGTCGTGCTGTGCTGGAAGGTTGGGGGCTGGACGCCACGCGCATCGATGCGCTGTTTGCCTGCGGCGCGGTCGGCAGCCCTGACGAACAATCCCGCTAGCGAAAAGGAAACCAGCAATGGCCGGGCTTTATTTCGAGGAGTTCTCCGTCGGACAGGAGTTCCATCACCCGCTGTCGCGCACCGTGACCGAGATGGACAACACCATGTTCAGTCTGCTGACGATGAACCCGCAGCCGCTGCATCTGGACGCGCATTTCGCCGCCCAGACGGAATGGGGCGAGCGGCTGTTCAACAGCATGTACACGCTGGGCATCCTGGTCGGCATGACGGTATATGACACCACGCTGGGCACCACCGTCGCCAATCTGGGAATGACCGATGTGCGCTTTCCGAAGCCGGTCTTCCATGGTGACACGCTGAAGGCCCATACGAAGGTCGTCTCGCTGCGCGACAGCAAGTCCCGGCCGGAAGTCGGGCTGGTCGAGTTCGAGCATTGGGCGACCAACCAGAAGGACGAAACCGTGGCGGTCTGCCGCCGCACCGCGATGATGCGGCGCAAGCCCGCCGCCCAGGAGAAATAAGAGATGAAGATTCGGTCCCTGCTTTTCGTACCCGGCGACAGCGAGCGCAAGTTCCAGCGCGCCCTGACCTCGGCCGCCGATGCGCTGATCCTCGATCTGGAGGATTCCGTGGCCGCCGACCAGAAGGAAGGCGCACGCCATACCGTGCGCGCCTCGCTGGACAGTGACCGCAACGGCAAGAAGCTGTTCGTCCGGGTGAATGCGCTGGATACCGGTCTGACGCTGGGCGATCTTGCCGCCGTTGTGCCGGGCCGGCCGGATGGCATCATGCTGCCGAAATGCCAGAATGGCGAGGATGCGAACCGGGTCGCGCTCTATCTCGATGCCTTCGAGAGTGCCGCCGGCATGCCGCTCGGCACCATCAAGCTGCTGCCGATCGGCACGGAGACGGCGGCCTCGATCTTCGGTCTCGGCAGCTACAAGGGCGCGACTTCGCGCCTGTGGGGGCTGATGTGGGGTGCGGAAGATCTGGCGGCGACGCTGGGCTCCACCGCCAACCGCGATGCGCAGGGCTTCACCGAACCCTACCGCATGGCGCGCAATTTGTGCCTCGCCGGGGCCGCCGGCGCCGATCTGGTGCCGGTCGATACGGTCTATACCGACATCGACAATCTGGAAGGGTTGGCGGTGGAATGCGCCGAGGCGCGGCGCGACGGCTTCCTCGCCAAGGCGGTCATCCATCCCAAGCATATCGACGCGGTGAACGCGGCCTTCACGCCGAAGCCGGAGGAGATCGACTGGGCGCGCAAGGTTGTGGCCGCCTTCAAGCAGGATGGGGCGCTGGGGGTCATCAAGATCGACGGCAAGATGATCGACAAGCCGCATCTGGTCAGCGCCGAGCGCATCCTCAGCCTCGCCGGCACCGCGTGATTATTCGCCTATGACCGTAAGACAGGCCGCCAACGTCCTTGATTTGCTGGAGTTCTTCGCCCGGCGCGGCCAGCCCGCGACCCTGGCGGAGGTGTCAGCGGCGTTTGGCTGGCCGCGGTCATCCACCTTCAATATCCTGACGACGCTGGCGGAGCGCGGCTTTCTCTACGAGCCGCGTCCGCGCGCCGGCTATTACCCGAGCCCGCGCTGGATGGCGCTGGCCCAGCAGATCGCGGCGGCGGAGCCACTGCCGGATTTCGCCCGCCCGCTGATCGAGACGCTGTCGGATGAGACCGGTGAGACGGCGGCCATCGTCGCGCCGGCCGGCACGCAGACCGTGTTCCTGGACGTGGTCGAATCGCCGGCCTCGATCCGCTATTTCGCGCAGGCAGGCCATCGGCTGCCGATCCATGCCAGTTCCTCCGGCCGGGCGATCCTCGCGCAATGCCCGAAGAAGGAAAGGCTGGCACTCTATCGCCGCATTGATTTCCAGCGCCACAGCGACACCACGCCGCTGACGCCCGATGATGTCGAGACGAAGCTGGCCGAGGAGATGGCGCGCGGCTGGCACAGCAGCTTCGCCGAATTCAGCCCGGACCTCGCTGGTGTCGCCCTGCCCCTGCCGGTCGGCGAACGGCGGCTGTCCATCGTGATTGCCGGACCGATGTTCCGTATGCAGGACCGGATGGCGGAGATTGCGGCGATGGTCAGTGACGCAGTCCGAACAATGGCGATTGGATAAAATCCGATATATCGGGTTGCCGGAGCGCGACATGCCTGTATCATTCTTGACAATCCGTGCTATTCCATTGGTATTGTTTGATTTGGCGCGGAAGTAATGACAGTTTTTTGTCTGAGAAAGCGCCCGAAAGGGCCGGGACAAAAGAATTTGCGGATGCAGTATTTTTCAAATGCCGAAAGGACAGCTCGGAATGTCGGATAATCATAGCCATCGAGTGAGCAGTTTTATCCCACCCGTCTTCAGCCGGTTCGTCGGGGATGAAGATTTGAGCGCCGCCGGCGATCGTCCGTCGCCATGCTTTTATTCCCGGATCAGCGACGAGGATCTTTCCGCTGCCAGCGCGCCGCCGCCGTGCGGCGGCTTTCCCTGCCGGATCAGCGACGAGGACCTCTCCGCTGCCAGCGCGGCGCCAATGCCCTGCGCGTTCAGCCGTATCAGCGATGAGGACCTCTCCGCTGCCGGTAGCGCGGCACGACCGCCTGTTGGACCCTGCGTAACCTCCTGCTGGGTTGGCTCCGATGAAGACCTCTCCGCTGCCGGTAGCGCGGCACGGCCGCCTGTCGGACCCTGCGTAACCTCCTGCTGGGTTGGCTCCGATGAAGACCTCTCCGCTGCCGGTCTTTCCGCTGCCGGGACGGCCAAGTGCCGGCCATTGGGCTGCGTAATCGGCGACGAGGATATTTCTTCTGCCGGTATGGTTCGGCCGACGCCCAATTGCTCATGCTATGTGAGCGACGCCGATGAGGAATTGCTGGCTGATTCCGGTCAGTCGCATTAATTCTGGCCTTCCAATGCGCGCCTGCCGGCTGCAAACCGGCGGGCGCGTCTTTGTTTCAGCTTTCCGGATCGCGGTAAAACGGGGCTCCTTGTGACGCATTTCCCCTGTGCCCCTTCCGAATCAATGTCGATTGTCGATGAATTCGGCTACCGGCTGCCGGTGTCGGTGGCATCCGCTACCGTCGATGCGGGTAATGGAAATCTGATCCTGTCGTTCCGTGACGGCACCGGGCTTTCTCTCGCCGGTCATGGCCGGCATGACGCGGAACTGCTGAACGCCCTGCTCGGGAATGGGGCAACGCACGCGCAACTCATGGCATTGGCCGGCGACGAGACCGACCAGTATGTCCCGGGATTTCTACGTTCCCTGGCCTTGCGGCAAGCGCTGGAATGGTTCTTCGGCCCGCCTGAGCAGCCGCTCTGCCACCTGCAAAGCTACAGCGGCACCTATTGCCCTATGCTGATAGCCCTGCCGGACGATGTGTTGCGCATGCCGCTTTCCCGCTTTGTCAGCCTGCGGCGGCATGGCGATGCCGCGATTCTCGATAATCCGGAAGTTCACGCGCGGCTGACCGTCGCACCGGCGGGCATAAAACTGCTGGATGGTTTGTTCGACCCCGTCGCCGGGCAGGAGACGAACAATCCGTTCCGTGGCTTTCTGGCCTGTGCCGGATTTCTTGAGTCGCCGCAGCCGGAACCGGCCGCGCGGGCGGCATGGGAATTTCACGATCTGCAGTTTCACGATGCGACTCGGCAGGCACTGGGGCTGAGACCCATTGCTAAGCACGACCGGTTGGCCGGGACTTACCCGAAGCCATCGCCGGAAAAGCCGGTGATGTCATCGAACCGTATCGTCCTGCCGGCACCAGCCGACCGGTCATCTCCGCCATTCGCGCATGTGCTGGCGGCGCGCCGCTCGATTCGCCGTCCGGCTTCCCAGCCCTTGCGGCTTGACGATCTCTCCACCCTGCTGTGGCAGTGCTTCCGCGCGGCAGATGTGCCGGGTCGTCCCGATGTCCGGCTCTGGCGCCCGGTCCCTGCGGGGGGCGCCATTCATGGGCTTGAGTATTATCTCGGTATCCGGCGCTGTGACGGGCTGGAAAGCGGGTTCTACCATTATCGGGAACAGGAGCATGCGCTGTATAGGCTGCCCTCGCGCCCGGTTCTTGAGGAGCGGTTATATCGCACGGCTGCGGGCGCCATGGGCGAAACCGGGACGCCGCCGGATTGCGTCGTCGTCATGGCCAGCCGTCACCCGCTGCTTGCCCGGGAGTATGAGGGCATCGCCTATCGGCTGGCGCAGCTGCAGGCGGGGGCGGCGATGCAGACACTCTATCTTGTCGCGACTGCGCTCGGGCTGGCACCCTGCGCCAATGGTACCGGCGATTCGGCCTTGTTCGAGGCTCTGACCGGCCTGTCACCCTTCGAGGAAACCGCCATCGCCGAGTTTGCCCTGAGTGGCGGGCCGGAAGCGGATGAGGAAAACAAGGAAAGCCGATGACGTCTATTGTCCTCGAACCCTATGGCAAGGATCACGAAGCCGGCCTGCGGCAGCAACTCGACGCGGCGGGTATCGTCAACCGGCAGGATGGCGTCGGCTATTTCTGGCGGCAGCTGATCGACGAGCCCTATCGCCGGAACAGCGCGGTGATTGTTGCCCGGCAAGGTGAGATGATCGTCGGCATCGCTGTCGTGATGTGCCGGGCCTATGGCCGGCCGGAAGGGCGCTGTTCGATGATCATCGTCTTCGAAGATTGGCGCCGCCAGGGCATCGGCACCCGGTTGAAGGAAGCCGCGGACCGGCACATGGCCGAGGCCGGTATCCCGGCGCATTACGCCATGCTCTATGAAGGCCAGGAGGATGCCCTGCCCTTCCTGGAAGCCACCGGCTTTCGCGAAGTGTGCAAGGATATCGTCATTGCCTGGAATGGTGGGGATTACAGCTACACCCCGGTCGAGGGCGTCCATTGCCGGGAATATCGCGGCGGTGATCCCGTGCTGAATGCCAAGATCGCCGAATTCCAGAACAAGGCCTTCGTGCGCGAGACCATGGTGCCGCACCTGACTGCCGACAGCATCGAAGGGATTCTGAGCGGCGACGGCCACTGGATGATGGTCGCTGTGGAAGTCGCAACGGATGAGGTGGTCGGTGTGACTGAATGCACGGACAACGCCCTGTTCCCCAGCATATCTGTGGCGCGGCGCTATTGGGCGAAGGGGCTGGCGGAATGGATCGGCGGCCTGTCGCTGGACCGCTATATAGCGGCGGGAATCGACAAACCCTGGACCATTGCCCGCCCGGAAAACCGCGCCTCGATCGCCTATCTGAAGCGCATGAACTGGCACCCGGTCAGCCACAGCACGACTTACGTATCTCCTACCGGCGCGCCTGTTCCCGAGGTGCTTACAGAAAGAAGTTGATCGGGTTGAGCGCGGTTTCCGCCAAGGGGGCGTCGAGAATGCCCTGGCGGACCGGTGCTTCGAACAGCCTGTCGGCGCCGCGCCGGTTCCAGAAATGGCACAGGCCGGGAATTGCGACCTTCACGCAGGCCAGCGGTACGTCCCGGCGGTCATAATCCAGCACCACAGTATCGTGCCCGGCGGCGGCCAGCCGTTCGACACAGAAACTGACCGCCTCGACAATCGAGACATCCTCCGGTCGCGGCAGGTCCCAGGAGCGGCCAGGCTGGCGCGTATCGGCCCGGAGATAGGGGTGCTGATCGATCACCGCCGTCTCGAACCAGTCCCGGGCATCGTCGAAGGAAGTCTTTTTCCCTCTGGCGTTGCCGTGTTCAGCGCATTGAAATAGATGCCCTGGTTCAATTCGGTAAGGGCTCGCGTCGCGGCAATGGCCGGATCGAGATGGGCACCGAATCCGATCGAGATGCGGCTGCCATCCTGCGCCTGCGATGCGATCGCCGCCATCACCGGAATGCCGAGATCGGTGGTGAGGTCCAGCACCTCGACGCGCAGGCCGTCGCGGCGCGCGTAATCCTCCATTGCCTGCAGAAACGCCGAATCCACGCCCTCCAGCCGGGCGGCCGGACGATTATGCAGCCGGTTGTACCACCAGATGGCAATGGCATCGCGTTCGATGACTTCCAGCAGGCCTTGCAGGATCGCCTCCTCGCGGGTGCCGCCGGACGCACAGCCATTGGAATCAGCGATGCAGAAAGCGTGATCCTCCGACACTTCCCGCGCGGCATAGTCGAAATAGCAGAACCGTGTCGGTAGCCAGCGCGGCGCATCCTGAGTCAGCGACCAGGCTGGCGACCATTCGATGGTGCTGCCCTCGTTGAACGGCTGTGGCACCTTGTGCATCGGCCCGGCCTGCTTGTTCAGGCTATCGCGGTTGGCATACTGGTGCGCACTGAAGCCGAGCAATGCCTGCGGGTGGACAGCCTCCTCCCCCAGCGTGTCCAGGTGCGCGAGGCGGCGCGGCTCGCTGCCGGTCCAGCCGCAGGCATAGCGCTCCACCGCTTCGGCAAGACAGCTGATCCGGGCCTGCGTCGGGTTGATCCCCTTGCCGCCGGCCGAGCCGGGCTTGCCAAGCCCGCGATTCTGCCTTGGGTCGACCGATTCGCGGTTGGCCTGTGCCGCCACCGCAACATGAAGCCCCGGTGCAAGTTCGTGATCATCGATCCGGGCGACGATGCCGGTCAGCGGGCTGACGATAGGGTGCAGCTTTGCCAATGCTTCGGCGGGGGACAAGGCGCGCCAACCGCTTTCGCCTTTCCCGATGGCTTGTGCCGGGTTCAGCCTGATCGGCGGCGCTTCGGTAACAGCCGGCGATTCGCCGTCCCCGCAAACGGGGCAATCCTGGAAGTGCGGGGCAGCGTGCGAGCCGAGCGCCAGGCTGGCGCTGTCCAGCGTGACCAGATGCCCGGCAAGGCGGCTGGCATCCCCCATCGCGATATCGCCAATCTCGGTCGCGGCCAGGCCGAAGGCCAGCGACAGCGATCCCGGCGTCCAGCCCAGTGCCGGGCGCAACCCGCCGGGCAGGGCCGGAATCAGGGAATCGCCTGGCCGGTGCGCCATCAGCCGGCGGGCAAGGCAGAAATAGCAGGCTTGGGTGGAATCCGGCGCGGCTGGATTTTCGAAAATCGGGCCGATCCAGGCCTGCATCCCACCCGGCTTCAGCGGGATCCAGCGCCGTGCGCGGCCTTCCGTGCTGCCGGCGAAGCGGGCCAGACTTTCCTGGAGATAGTCATCGACCAGCACGAGCAACAGATCGGCGGCATCGGGCGCGGTTGTGGAAATGCCGCTGCCGGAAAGCATACCGGTCAGGCGTTCGGCTGCCGGCGTGCCGGCGCTTTCGCCGCTGCCCAGCGGCAAGACGCCGACCGACAGGCCTTGCAGGGTACGCATGGCGCTGTCCGGCGCCTGGCCCCGGGCGCTCCAATAGGCGTGCAACGGGCGCATTCCCATCAGATCGGACGGCGCTGGAACCGGCACGATATAGGATTTCGCCAGCATGTGTTTCAGGCAGTCCCGGACCGTATCGGCGTCCACGGATCGCGCGAGGGAGTCGACGATCTGCGCCGCCGTCAGCCGGCCGTCGAGAAGCGGCAGCAAGGCAATATAGAGCCCGCCGGTCAGCCGGTAGCTCTGGGTCTCCGACAGCAGCAGCAGGCGCTCCTCATCCTGGCGGTGGACGGCGAAATGCGGCGCGATGGCCAGATAGGCCTCTTCCGGCAGGACAGACATGACTCCCCGATATTCTCTAGCTATTCCATATGGATCGCGCGGCTGCGCCAACGGACGGTCCGGTGGACTATAACGCGTAGAGCGATGCGACAAAGGGGGTTATCTGGCGTCCCAGCCGCCGCCGAGGGCGGTAACCAGCTGAATCGACGCGATGAGCTGCTCCGCGCGGATTTCCAGTGCCGTGCGCCGGCTGGTGTAGGTCTGGTTCTGCGCCACCGAGACTTCCAGGAAAGTCACCAGACCGGCGCGGTAGCGGTTGGTCACGACGCGTTCATTCTCCTCCGCCAGCTCGACCAGCCTTTGTTGCTGCACGGCCTTCTCGGAGAGGGTCTGAAGCGTGGCCAGCGCATCCTCCACCTCCTGCATGCCGGTGAGGAAAGTCTGGCGGTAGGCAGCCACCCGCTCGTCATATTGCGCGCGGCTTTGCTCGACCAGTGCGCTGCGCCGTCCGCTGTCGAACAGGGTCGCCGCCAGCGACGGACCGACCGACCAGATGAATTGCGGTGCGCTGAGCAGGTCGATGAAGCGCCCCTCCTGCAGGACGCCCTGCGCGCTCAGGGTCAGGTCGGGGAACCAGGCGCCCTCGGCGACGCCGATATTGGCATTGGCCGCGGCGACCAGCCGCTCGGCGGCGGTGATGTCGGGGCGCCGGGCCAGCAGCGCTGCGGGCATCTGGGCTGGAATCGCGGGCGGCGGCGGCAGTGCATCGGTGCGCGCCACGGCGAAACCGGCGGGCGGGCGGCCCAGCAGAACGGCAATCGCGTTCTCATTCAGCAGGCGCTGCTGGAGAAGATCGGATTCCTGGGTCAGCAGCGATTGCAGCTGGACTTCCGACTGGATGACATCGGCCCGCGCGGCAAGGCCGGCACTGTACTGGTTGCGGGTCAGTTCCAGCGAGCGCGCATAGGCCTCACGGGTCAGTTCCAGCAGACCGAGATAGAGGTCGGTGGCGCGGATACGCAAGTAAGCCTGGGCCACGGTCGATTGCATGCTGAGCCGCATCGCTTCCAGATCGGCGGCACTGCTGGCAATGCTGGCGCGGTCGGCTTCCATCTGCCGGCGCAGCTTGCCCCATAGATCCGGCACCCAGCTGGCGGTCGCGCCGACCTGATAGGCGGTGCCGTCGCTGCTGCTGGAAAGGCTCGAACCGCCGCCATTATTCTCCCGCCCGCTGCGTTGTGCGCTGGCATTGCCCTGAACCTGCGGCAACGCACCGGCGCGGGAAACCCGCAACTGCGCCAGCGCCTGGCGGTAGCGGGCCTCGGCCTGTGCCACGGACAGGTTCGATCCGGCTGTCGTGCGCATAAGACGGTCGAGTTCCGGGTCGCCATAGATCGCCCACCAGTCGCCCGATGGCGGCGCCTCCACGCTCGACAGGCTGCGCCAGCCCGCCTCATGCTTGTAGGCTGCCGAAATCGGTACTTCCGGCCGGCTGTAATCCGGTCCGACCGTACAGCCCGCCAGCACGGCCGAGGTCAGAAGGATCACCGGGAAAAAACCGTGGTGTTTCATGATGCAAATCCGGTGCGGGCGAAGCGGCGTAGGCTCCATTGCCGCAGGCGTTCGAAGTAGAGATAGACCACCGGGGTCGTGTACAGGGTCAGTATCTGGCTGACCGCCAGCCCGCCGATGATGGCGATGCCCAGCGGCTGGCGCATCTCTGCCCCCTCCCCCAGCCCGATGGCAAGCGGCACCGCGCCTAGCAGGCCGGCGAGGTTGGTCATCAGGATCGGGCGCAGTCGCAGCAAGGCGGCATGGTGGATGGCCTCTACCGGGCTGGCGCCGTCGCGGCGCTGCCGCTCCAGCGCGAAATCGACCATCAGGATGGCATTCTTCATCACGATACCAATCAGCAGGAACAGCCCCAGCAGAGCGATCAGCGTGAATTCCGTATTGCTTGCGCGCAGCGCCAGCAGTGCCCCGATACCGGCCGATGGCAGCGTGGACAGGATGGTCAGCGGATGCAGCGTGCTTTCATACAGCACGCCGAGCAGCAGATAGACCGCCAGCAACACGCCCGCGATAAGCAGCGGCTGGGCCTGTACGCTTTCCTGAAAGCCGCGTGACCGTCCGCCGGTGCGGGCCTGAACTTCGGTCGGCAGCAGGATGTCCGCCAGCATCCGGTCGATGGCTTCCTGCGCTTGCTGCGTGGTGACGCCGGGTGCCAGCGAATAGCCGATGCTGGCCGCCGCGAACTGCGAATCATGATAGATGCGGTCATCCGCCAGCCCGTAGCTGTAGCTGGTGAAGGCGGCCAGCGGCACGCGGTTGCCGTCAGCGGTGATCGCCTGCAACTGGTCCAGCACCGCCGGCTGCGCGGTATAGCCGGGCATCAGCTCCATCACCACGCGGTACTGGTTCTGATCGTCATAGAGTGTGGCGACCTGGCGCTGTGAGAAGGAATTGCTGAGGATGGCCGAAATCGCCTGGGTATCGACGTTGAGACGCCGCGCGGCCTCCCGGTCGATATCGAGGATGACCTGCTGCGTGCCCTTGTCGCCTTCGGCCGAGACATCGACCAGCTCCGGCATCGCCTGCATCGCCTCCGAGGCCCGCCGCGCCCAGCGTTGCAGCAGCGCGATATCGTCGGCCATCAGCACCAGTTCGGAATCGCTCTGGTTGAAGGAAAAGCCAAGCCTGATGTCCTGATCGGCGAACAGGATCAGAATGCCGCCCGGGACCGGCGGCACCTTCCGGCGGATGCGGTCGATCACCTGCTGGGCGCTGAGGCCGTCGCGTTCGGCCAGGGGCTTCAGCTGCACGGTCAGGAAGGCATTGCTGACGCCGCCATTGTCGCCGCTGGTGCCGGCGACATCGCTGACCGCCGGATCGGCCAGCAGCAGGCGCCGGTACGCCTCGATCTTCGGCTGCATGACCTGAAAGGAAAAACCGTCATCGCCGCGCACGAATCCGCGTATCTGCGAGGTGCTCTGCTGCGGCAGCAGCCCTTTCGGTATGCTGATGTAGAGATAGACATTCAGGCCGATCACCGCGCCCAGCATCAGCAGCACGACGACCCCATGCCGCAGCGTCCAGGCCAGGCTGTCGGCATAGAGCGAGCGCACATCGGCGAACAGCCGGATGGTCGCGCGCGACAGCCAGCCGGCCGGGCGCTCCACCCGGCGCCGCAGCAGATGGGCACACATGGCCGGCGTCAGCGTCACCGACAGTAGCAGGGAGATCAGCACCGCCGCCACCAGCGTGATGGAAAACTCGCGGAACAGCCGCTGGATCAGCCCGCCCATGAACAAAATTGAAAGAAAAACAAGGACCAGCGAGAAATTCATCGCCAGCAGCGTGAAGTTGACCTCCCGCGCCCCGCGCAAGGCAGCGCGGTAGGGTGACAGGCCGCTCTCGATATGGCGCTGGATATTCTCCAGCACGACGATGGCGTCATCGACCACCAGCCCCGCCGCCACGATCAGCGCCATCAGTGACAAATTGTTCAGGGAGAAACCGTACAGGTAGATGACGGCGCAGGCGCCGATCAGTGACACCGGGATCGCGATGCTGGGGATGAGCGCCGTCCGCACGCTGCCCAGGAACAGGAAGACGACAAGAACCACCAGCGCCGAGGACAGCAGCAGGGTCAGCTGTGCTTCCTTCAGGGTCGCCCGGATGCCCGGCGAGCGGTCCATGACAACGGTCAGCGAGGCATCGGCCGGCAGCAGGGCGCGCAGTTCCGGCAGCTTCTCGTTGATCGCGTCGATGGTCTTGACGATGTTGGCGCCGCTCTGCCGGCTGATCGTCATGATCACGGCGGTCTGGTCGTTGTGGAAACCGCTGCGATAGCGGTTCTCAACCGAGTCGGTGACGCTCGCCACATCCTGCAGCCGAACCGCGGCGCCATCCTGCCAGCGGATGATCAGCGGCGCGTACTCGGCCGCCTGGCGCAGCGGCTCGCTGATGGTGATCTGCCAGCGCCGGTCCCCCTCCTCCACAAGCCCCAGCGGTCGCATCGGGTTGGTTTGGGCAATCGCCGTGCGCACCTCGTCCAGCGCGATGCCATAATGCGCCAGCATGCCGGGATTGAGCTGTACCCGGACGGCTGGCAGCGAGGCGCCGCCCAGGCTGACCTCGCCGACGCCGGTAATCTGCGCGATCTTCTGCGCCAGGATGGTGGAGGCGACGTCGTAGATCTGCCCCGGCGACAGGTTTGGCGAACTGACCGCCAGCGCCATGATCGGCGCCTGTGACGGGTTGATCTTGCGGTAGGTCGGCAGGTTCGGCATACCGCTGGGCAGCTGGTTGCGCACCGCGTTGATTGCGGCCTGCACGTCGCGTGCGGCATCGTGGATGTCGCGCCCGAGTTCGAATTGCAGGTTGATCCGTGTCGTGCCCTGCGCGCTGGAGGAGGTCAGCGCGGTGATGCCGTCGATGCTGCCCAGCGCGCGTTCCAGCGGCGTTGCCACCGTGGCCGCCATGCTCTCCGGGCTGGAACCGGGCAGGCTGGCATTGACCACGATGGACGGAAAATCCACCTGCGGCAGCGGTGAAACCGGCAGCAGCCGCCAGGCCAGCCCACCGATCAGCAGCAGCGCCAGCGCCATCAGGCTGGTGCCCACCGGGCGGCGGATGAAGGGCCGGGCGATGTTCATGCCGCGCCTGTCTCCGTTGCCGGTTCGGCAGCTTCCTTGCGTCCCGTGCCCCGCCCGCGCGTCAGACCGTCGAAGAACAGATAGACGACCGGGGTGGTGAACAGCGTTAGCACCTGGCTGACCAGCAACCCGCCGACCATGACGATGCCCAGCGGCTGACGCAGCTCCGCCCCGCTGCCGCTGGCCAGCATCAGGGGCAGCGCCCCGAACAGGGCCGCCAGCGTGGTCATCAGGATCGGCCGGAAGCGCAGCATGGCGGCACGGTGGATCGCGTCACGCGGGCTCAAGCCCTGGCGGCGCTGCGCTTCCAACGCGAAATCCACCATCATGA
Organism: Oceanibaculum nanhaiense; assembly: GCF_002148795.1. Lineage (NCBI taxonomy): Bacteria > Pseudomonadati > Pseudomonadota > Alphaproteobacteria > Rhodospirillales > Oceanibaculaceae > Oceanibaculum > Oceanibaculum nanhaiense. The sequence goes on from NZ_MPOB01000009.1 coordinate 127,853, forward strand.
TGCCGTTCTTCTTCACCAGGCCAATCAGCAGCACGATGCCGATGACGGCGATCAGATCGAGCGGCCGGTCGGTCAGCAGCAATGCCGCCAGCGCGCCGACCGTGGCCGACGGCAAGGTGGACAGGATGGTAATCGGGTGGATCGTACTCTCATACAGCACGCCAAGGACGATATACATCGTCACCACGGCGGCCAGAATCAGCCACAGCGTGTTTGTCAGCGAGGCGCGGAAGGCCTCCGCCGCCCCCTGGAAGCGGCGTTCGACCTCCAGCGGCAGACCGACCTCGCTCTCCACCGCCTCGATGGTCGCGACGGCGGCGCCAAGCGAGACCCCCGCGCCCAGATTGAACGAGATGGTGACAGCTGGGAACTGCGCCTGATGGCTGACGAGCAGTGGGGTCTGGCGCTGGCTGACCCGCGCCACGCTGAGCAGCGGCACCGGCTGGCCGCCGGGGGTCTGGATAAAGACATCCTGCAATGCCTCCGGTCCCTGCACCTGTGCCGGATCGACCTCCAGGATCACCCGGTACTGGTTGGCCTGGGTGAACATCGTTGCGATCTGCCGCTGCCCGAAGGCGCTTTGCAGCACGCTGACGATGTTTGTCGTGTCGATGCCCAGGCGTGCAGCCGCGTCGCGGTCGATCTCGACATAGGCCTGCAGCCCGCCATTCATCAGGTTGTTGGCGACGTCGGCCAGCTCCGGCCGGGCCTGCAGCCCATCCATCATGCGTTCGACCCAGTTGGCCAGAATATCGCGGTCCGGGTGGCTCAGCGTGAACTGGTACTGGGTGCGGCTGACGCGATCCTCGATGGTCAGTTCCTGCACCGGCTGGAACCAGGCGGTAATGCCGACCATGCCGCTGACCGTGTCACGCAGCCGGGCGATAATCTCGGTCACGGAAGCGTTGCGGTCCGTGTGCGGCTTTAGATTGATCAGCATGCGGCCGCTGTTCAGCGTCGCATTGCTGCCATCCACACCGATGAAGGAGGACAGGTTGGCGACATCCGGGTCTTGCAGGATGCGCGTTGCCAGCGCCTGCTGGCGTTCGGCCATGGCCTGGAAGGAGATCGATTGCGGCGCTTCCGTCACCACCTGGATGACGCCGCTGTCCTGCACGGGAAAGAACCCCTTTGGCACGGCGATATAAAGAATGGCGGTCAGTCCAAGTGTCGCCAGCATCACCGCCATCGTCAGTGTCCGGTGCGCCAGCACCCAGTCCAGCCAGATGCCATAGCGCGCAATCAGCCGGTCCAGGAGGCCGGGCTTGCCCGGCTCTTTCGCATCGAGAGCCGGCAGCATCCGGGCGCTCATCATCGGCGTCAGGGTCAGCGAGATGACCAGCGAGATCAGGATGGCGATGGCCAGCGTGACGGCGAATTCGTGGAACAGCCGTCCCACCACATCGCCCATGAACAGCAGCGGGATCAGCACCGCGACCAGCGACAGCGTCAGCGACACCAGGGTGAAGCTGATTTCCGACGCGCCCTTGAGGGCAGCCTGCAGCGGCGGCATCCCCTTCTCCCGGTGCCGGGCGATGTTCTCCAGCATGACGATGGCGTCATCGACAACGAAGCCGGTCGCGATGGTCAGCGCCATCAGCGTCAGGTTATTGATCGAGAAGCCCGCCAGATAGATCACCCCGAAGGTGCCGACCAGCGACAGCGGTACCACCACGCTGGGGATGATCGTGGTGCGGGCATTGCCGAGAAAGGCGAAGGTGACGGCAACCACCAGCGCGATGGCGAACAGCAGCTCGATCTGCACGTCGCGTACCGAGGCCCGGATGCTCTGCGTGCGGTCGGTCAGGACCGAAACCTCGACCGAGGCCGGCAGGCTGGCCGAAAGCTGCGGTAGCAGCGTGCGTACCCGGTCCGCCACCTCGATCACATTGGCGCCGGGTTGGCGCTGGATGTTCAGCAGTATGGCCGGCACCTCGCCGGACCAGGCGGCGAGGAAGCGATCCTCGGCTCCGTTCTCGACGGTGGCGACGTCGCCCAGCCGCAAGGCTGCCCCGTCCTGCCAGGCAAGGATCAGCTGGCGATACCCCTCCACCGTGCGAATCTGGTCATTGGCGTCCAGCAAGGTGGAACGGAACGGCCCGTCGAAGCTGCCCTTGGCCTGGTTGGCGTTGGCGCTGGCGATGGCGGAGCGGACATTCTCGATGGTGAGGCCGGCGGTGGCGAGCGCGCCGGGGTTCACCTGTACGCGGATTGCCGGGCGCTGGCCGCCGGCCAGGCTGACCAGCCCGACGCCGGAGACCTGCGCCAGCTTCTGCGCCATGCGGGTATCGACCAGGTCATAGACTCTCGGCAGCGGCAGCTCGGCCGAGGTGATGGCCAGCGTCAGGATCGGCGCGTCCGCCGGGTTCACCTTGCGATAGACCGGCGGCACCGGCAAATCGTTCGGCAGCAGGCTGCTGGCGGTGCTGAGCGCCGACTGCACCTCCTGCTCGGCGACGCCCAGATCGACGGTCAGCGCGAATTGCAGGGTGATGACTGACGCCCCGCCGGAACTGCTGGAGGACATCTGCTTCAGGCCCGGAATCTGGCCGAGACGGCGTTCCAGCGGGGCGGTGATGGTGCGCGCGGTCACGTCCGGGCTGGCGCCGGGATAGAAGGTGAAGACCTGGATGATCGGATAATCCACCTGCGGCAGGGCCGCCACCGGCAGCATCCGCCAGGTCAGGATGCCGGACAGCAGCAGCGCCAGCATCAGCAGCGAGGTGGCGACCGGCCGCAGGATGAAGGGGCGCGAGATGTTCATCTGGCGTCAGCCGCCGCGATTCGGATTCTGCGCCGGACGGGATGTAGGGGTGCCGGCGTTCGACTCATTGACGATGGTCACCGCCCTGCCCTCGCGCAGCCGGTCCAGCCCTTCCAGCACCACCTCGTCGCCTTCCAGAACCCCTTCCGTCACGGTGATCCGGCTGTTGCTGGTGGGACCGAGCCTGATCGGCCGCACTGTCGCCTTGCCGTCTGAGATCATATAAACATATGTGCCCTGTGAGCCGTGCTGCACGGCATCCACCGGAATGGTGATCGCCCCCTCCAGCGTGCGCACGCGCAGCCGCACATTCACGAACTGGTTGGGAAACAGCGCATCATCTTCATTGTCGAACTGCGCCTTCAGCCGCAGGGTGCCGGTGGCGATGTCGATCTGATTGTCCAGCGTGGTCAGCACGCCTTCGGCCAGCATTTTCTGCTCGTTGCGGTCCCAGGCTTCCACCACCAGCAGACGGCCCGCGGCATGCGCCGTGCGGATATCGGCGAGCTGGACCTCGGGCACGGTGAAGAGAACGGCGATGGGCTGGGTCTGGGTGATGGTGACGATGCCGTCCGCATCACCGCTGGCGATCAAATTGCCGGCATCGACCTTGCGCAGGCCCAGCCGCCCGCCAATCGGCGCGGTGATCTTCGTGTAGGAAAGCTGCAGCTTGGCGTTATCCACCTGGGCACGATCGGTCATCAGTGTGCCGCGCAACTGGTTCACCAGCGCCTCCTGCGCGTCGAGCTGCTGGCGGGCGATGGAATCCTGCTGGAACAGCCGGCGATAGATCGCCAGCTCGCTTTCCGCGTTCTTCAGCTGCGCCAGGTTCTGTTGCAGCGCTCCTTCCGCCTGGGCCAGGCTCACGCGGAAGGATTCCGGGTCGATCTCGGCCAGCACCTCGCCCGCCTCGACCCGTTCGCCTTCCTGAAACAGGACGCGTTGCAGCAGCCCATCGACCCGGCTGCGTACCACCACCGTATTCAGCGGGGCCACCGTGCCGATGGCCTTCACCTCGACCGCCAGATCCTCGGCAATTGCCGGAACCACGCGGACCGGAACCGGCGCCGCCCACGGGCTGGCAACGCCCCGGCCGCCGGGGAATCCGCCCGGTGCCGGCGCATCCGGTACGCGCAGCAGATAATACCAGCCAAGCCCGCCCGCGACAGCCAGCAGGCACAGGAAGACGACGGCGCGCAGCCGGCGACCGGAAGAAGGGTTGCCGGGAGAAGGAAGGACAGGCTCAGTCATGAATATCCATGCAGAAGAAATAGGCTCCAGCGTCGCCTGCGCCAGCCCGCCATGGCGCGCATCCTGCGGCCTGGCGCTGGTAAAGCGCATCGAATAAACGCGAATGATTATTAGATGACGTTTTCAGCGCGGGAAACCCCCAGCTTGCGGGTCGGGTCACTCATGCACGCATTGTATCGGCGCATGATGACCAAACGCAGGCGGGCGGCTTTTCCGTCGCGGTAAATCGCCTGCAAACGCAAAGCCAGGCTAAACCCTGATCCATAGGCGCGGCGCTGAGGGTCGAAGTCCTGGAAAAGCAAACAAGCTTCCTGGGGATGCAGGCTGTGTTCGGGCGCTTTCGCGAATCGGCGTCGACCAATTTATCGGACGAAACTATCAGCCAGCGAGTTCCCGCAGCAGTTCCCACAGGGATTGCTGGGTCAGTAAAATCTATTGGGAAAAAATGTTGGCGTCCCCAAGGGGATTCGAACCCTGACCTATATCAAGTTATTGAGCCTTATAACATATTGATAAATAGGCTTGTCGTTCCCACAGGCAGTTCCCACAATAGTTCCCACAAACTGAATGCGGAAGGGTGAGTTTGGGGCATGGGGCGGCACGGCTATCTGCAGCAGAAAAAGGGCAACTACTACTTCCGGCGTCGGGTGCCAAAGGAGCTGGTCGAGCTTGTCGGCTGCACCGAATGGTACAAGGCGTTGCGCACCTCGGATCGGGAGGTCGCCCGCCTTGCTGCGAAGGCGCTGGAAGCTGAAACAGACGAGGAGATGAAGCGCGCCTATCGCGCTTTGATTGGCAAGCCCTTGTCGGCCAGCGAAACCTCGGCTGCCGCGACCAAGGTTGAGCGGCGAGCAGAGGCTTATCTGCGCCAGTTCTCGGACGGGATTGACGGCTCCGACCAAGCCTTCAGGAAGCGCCACGGGACTCTCGACCAGGCCTCGGCGGGGCAAACTGACCTGACGACCCTGCTTAAGCAGATTCAAAACACGCCCACGCGACCGGACCCGGACTGGGAGCGCGAGAAAGCGCGGACGCAACTGGCTGACTTGCTGACGTGCCTCGATGCCGACGACTATCGACTTGTAGAGCCCTATGCGGATGAGGCCTTTCGCGAGGCGGGGCTGGCGCGGATTGTTACCGTGCCGGAAAACGACAATGCGCCGCATGAAGGCCAGATCGAGTTGCTGGACATCAACCGCGAGCGGTCCGACTACCGCGCCCTGGCGCGCACCATCATGCAGCGAGAAATCAAGGCGCTGAAGCGCCAGCTGCGCGATATCACGGACGCCGAGCTGGGGCAGTTGGCATCAGCGGGCGACGCGCCCGCTTCGCTATCCCCTGCCCCCGTTATTCCGATTTCCACTGACCTGGCGCCCGATTCATCGAAGCGGCCTTCGCAGCTGCTTGACCGTTTCAGGCATGATAGCCGGGAGAGACGAGGCGAATCCGCGCTGACCAGTTTCGCGACCGCCATCGGCTATCTTGAGCAGGTGACCGAAGACAAGCCGATCGCCGCGATTACCCGGAACGATGTGGTCGAGTGGTATGCGCTCGTCAGCCAGTGCCCGCAGAAATACCGCACACGGCTGAAGGTCGAGACGATGCGGGAGGCCATCCGGAAGAACGAGACGGCGAAGATTCCGCTCAACACGCCTACAACGGTGCAGAAATACGTCTCTCACCTGCGGACCTTCTTCGACTGGGCCCGCCGGCTGAACCTGATTTCGGCCAACCCGGTCGCCGACCTGACGGTGGAACGCAAACCCAAGAGCAGAGCGACGCCCAGCAAAACGCTGTCACCGGACATGCTGAAGGAGATCTTCAGCAGCGACCTGTATAGCGACGCCGGGAACCGGCAAAGCTACCGGTTCTGGGTGCCCCTCCTCGCCTTGTTCACCGGTGCGCGCATGGGCGAGATCTGCGGGCTGGAGCGCAGCCAGGTGAAGATCGATGGCGAGCGGAAGTGGATCGACATCCACAGCAGCAAGACCGGCAAGCAATACCCGGTGCCCATCCATCCGGAGCTGGAGCGTATCGGTTTCCTGGCCTTCGTGAAGAAGGCGAAAGGCAGCAAGCTGTTTCCGGACGCGCCGATCGGCGCAGAGGGACGCAATGCCTATGCGCCGGTGTCGCAGTGGTTCGGACGGTTTCTACAGGACCTGGACCTGAAACGGCCTGGCCTGAACATGCATGCGTTCCGGCACACCTTTATCACTGCCTGCCGGAACAGCGGCATTCCCGAAGATATCCGGAGAGCTTTTGTCGGTCACAGCGGGGGCACGGTCCATGATGGTTATGGTGATGCCGTGGGCATCGCAATCAGGATCGAAGCGATGAACAAACTGCGGTTCGACGGGCTCGATCTATCTCATCTGTACCTAAAGTAAGTCCCTAGTAATTTGATTTTCCTTCCCTTTCTCGGTGACATTAAGCGTCGTTGCGAAATGGGAGGACCAACAGAAATGATCGGAATTGCGCGCGCTGTCGCCAGCGAGATATTCACCCTTGAGTCAGGACGGCTGCTGGCCAGTCTGGGTCTGGCGGGCGCCGTTTGCTGCGGCGTGGTGTTCGGTTGGACCGAGTATGGTGACACCGCCCGCACCATCGGCGCGCTCACCGGCGTGATGCTGGGGCTGGTGTGGAAGGTCCGCAAGGCCGTGATGCGGCAGCGAGGCCAGGAGCCGGCCCAGGACCAGTCGATGCCCCTGCCCTGATGACAAAAGCGAGCCGCCCCTCTAGCCTGGCCGTATGTCGAACGGGCCATGGGCGGACGCAGAGAACGATCTGATCGTCGCGGATTATTTCGCGATGCTGGCCGACGATATCGCTGGACAACCCTATAACAAAGTCGAGCATCGCCGGGGCGTTAATCTGGCCCGAAAGACGCGCTGGGTGTCCCAGAAAATGGCGTTGGCGCCGGTTGTGACTTGGCTTACTGCACACTTGATGGAAATCGAGACAGGCTTATTCATACCATACTTGCCTCTCACTCATGCCACTATGCGATATCAAAGCCAGCGATCCAAACCTCAGCTACTCTGGCAAGAGCACATATCATGTTATGCTAATTGGCTTCATTCAGCAATAGCCCGCACACATTTTTGTGACTCATAGTCTGTAGACTCATTTGCATCATTCACTAGATATTTTTGTGGTGAAGAATGAGCAAGAAATTAAAGAGTTTGGGCTAGAGGTCAGACGGCGGAGAATTGCTCTTGGCCTAAGTCAAGAGCAATTTGCCGAGATTTCGGGTCTTCACAGGACATACGTCAGCGGAATAGAACGTGGCGATCGGAACCCCACAATTGACATAATTTTTCAGATTTCCCGGGCACTACGCTGCCCTCCTGGGGCACTATTGTCGGGGGAATAAATGGCTATTGAACTTTGCGGAAAGCCGATAAGTGGTCGATCACGGTACGAAACCTTAATTGAACGTCGCTGTTACCGGTCCGCGGGTCATACAGGGAAGTGTGACGAATATCCATTTCTTGCCCACTTGCTGCAAATCGCGCCGCGCGTTGCAGCCAAAGTTAAGCGTGACGCAACCAAGACTACCGGTGCTGCGTGGAAAAGTGACGACGCGGGTCCTAACCGCATCGATCGCTGGGTCATGCTACTTCCCGATGACGTTCTAAAAAACGAGTTTGGAATCAATATTGCGAGCATGAAACCACAAGTTCGAGCCAAACTACGCGACAAAGCGGCTACTTATGAAGACTGTATGGACGTAGCGGCAATGCTCACGCTGAATGTCTATGAAATGACAAATGCACCAATCCCACCCCCGGAAATAAGAGATTATCTCATTGGCCGGTTCGAGAGGTTTGAACCGAACTCAACACGATGCATTGTTTGTCTCGACTATCTCGACTTTATCAGCTTCGACCTCGCGCAAAGAGGCCGGGCTCACATTGAGACCGCCCATGCAAATCCAAGAATGCATAGTCCAAGCAACGTCGGATTTGCCCATCGCGAGTGTAACATTGCGCAAGGTAGCTCCAGTTTGTCAGAGTTTTACGATTGGATGCGCTCGATTCTAGCTCGTGTTGACGAGCACCAATCACAATTCGACCTCGTTACCGAACGAACTAAGTAACTCCGCGTGCCTGGCTCTTTCCTTTATTGCATTCTCAAAACCTGCAAGGGCACTTCCCCACTTTCGGAACGTGCGTGGATCAGGGAGGCGAATTTCTTTTATCCTTTGTCCGAGACCGCCCAAGGTTGATTGGATGAAAACAAGGCGTCGAATTTCTTTTTGCACACTAGACAATGACAATCCATATAGCAGTGCATATGGTGAAACAACTTCAGGATCGCACACAGACAGTATCTTTAAA